>JBFIEP010000151.1:0-6202 GCA_041603335.1 Elusimicrobiota bacterium
AAACTTCTTCATCGGAGAAATTGATGAGATTCGGGTTTCGGCTTTTGCGCGGTATCCTGCGGAGCTGCCGCCCGCTCGAAGGAATAATACGACCGGCGCTGTGATGCTGTATCACTTTGACACGGTTTTTGCGGGGACAAATACGTTTGCGGATGCGACAACCAATAACAACGATATTGTTTTGCATGGTGACGCGCTTTCCTACGGACGTTCAACTTCTACGCACATCAATGATGTGCAGGATATTGTGTTTGCTACGGCAACAGACATCTCTCCCTCGCTCTTATTCCGCAACTCAAGCAATATCGGAATTATGAAGCTGGAGTTGTGGACGAATCGCGATCGCGTGACGCTGTCGCAGCTTTCTGTCGAATCAACAGGAACAGGAAACGACGGGGGGGTGACGAATCTTCAACTCTTCTTGGACAACGGGGATGGATTGTTCGATTCCGGATCCGATGTTTCGCTGGTTTCGTCAGTGGACTTCTTTCAGTCCACGGCCGTATTTACGTTATCGGTAGCCAATCAGCAGTTGCTCAGCCCGACAACCAAGGCCTTTTTTGTTTCGTGGGATGTTGGAGGAAGCGCGGATGACGGATTAACGTTGGGTCTTGAGCTTACGACCACTTCCAACTTCGTGCTCACGGGATCGACCGATATCGTTTCAACCGATGACTTCCCGCTGCAGACGGTTCCCGTTACCGTTGTTACCGCGGAAGTGCTCGTTGATATTGAGACTCCCACGGGGACCTGGGTCAATACGTCATCAATAGTATTCCAAGGAACATTCGGGACGGGAAATGTTGATCATTACCGTTATCTGTTTAACCAATCACCAGCCACCGTTATTACGGGAGGGGGGCCGCCAGAGGTGCAATGGGTTGTGGGAAAAACAACCGTCACCGCGACCGCCGATGCCAATGATTGGTATTTCCACGTGCGTGCCTTTGATTCCAATCCGACCGCCGGACTTCAAAATGACTTCGGACCTTATTTTATCGATCAGTCGGCTCCCCTTGGCGGGACGTTCCAGCATTACAATGATGCAGGAGGGACCTTAACAGACTCCCAGTTTAATGACCTTGCTACCTCTGTAACCGCACAGATTTTCGCTTCCGATGCCGCTTCAGGACTAAATATTGATGGGCCCTCTCCTCTTGCCGAATCAAGCGGAACCGTCAGTTTGTGGCATTTCGATGGAGCGAGCGGAAGTTTCGTCGACTCCGGCCACGCGCAAAACTTCCTCGCTCCCTTGGGAGCTCCAGACCGAGCTGCGGGGCGTTTTGGAGGCGGGATTCAAACATCTCCGGGCAATTACCTGAGAAATCTGTCGCCCGTCAGCCTTCCTGTCCTTAATGAGGACCGGACGATCGAGGCGTGGGTGTTGCCGCGTTCTACTCAGGGAATAGAAGGAATTGTCTCGTGGGGTTCGGGTGGAAACGTATTTGCGATTCAACTCAATGCTGGGGTTTTGGAAGCCGATCTTGGGGGGGCTGCCGTTTCCAATGGACCGGTGCTCAGCACCGGCGTTTGGCAGCACGTCGCGTTTTCATTCGATGGGAATGCGGGAAGTTTCTATGTGAACGGCGCTCCGGTCGGAACAAATGTTTACGGTGCGCAAACGACGTCGGCAGGAACATTGGAGGTCGGACGTTCCGCAGGCGGCGGATTTGACGGGACGATCGATGATGTGAGGATTTCCCGCCGGGTCATTGCAGCCTCTGAAATCCTTAAAGACTACGAGTACGGAAATCCCTATTGGGTTTCTTATTCTACGGATGCCGGCCGTTCCTGGCGTGTTATTGCCTCGACCATCCCGGGACCGGACGGCTATGTGACTATCACTGGGTCGCATGGAACGACAGTTTCACAGACCATGAAGGTTTTGGGACTTGATCTTATCGTTTCAACGCTGACGTTTACAGGCAGTCAGGCGACAAACCAGGTTCGCTTTCATCCTAACGATGTTGCGGGCAATACTTTGACCAGTACGCCATTTTCGGTTCTCGTTGATACGAATATCGGGGTCGCGTATTCGACGCCCAGCGTCCCCGGTGATGGGCGTTATGTTGGAGTAAATCCCGATTTCAATTGGACCGGCCCGAGCACATCGCTGGTTCAAGGCCTTGGCGGCGAATTTTTCCTTGAAGTATCAAGCGGTGATGCTGCATTTGCTCCTGCGAACATTGATATCGATGTGGCAGTTTCCGCCGGTGTTACCGATATCTTAGCCTCGAAGGTTACGGGAGTTTACAATTCGACGTATACCCTGACTGAGGGGACCACCTATTATTGGCGCGTTCGTTCCCGAAGTTCGCTTGGTGTTATGGGAGATTACGGGCCGGTGCATTCGTTTGTGACCGATATTACCTCCCCCACAGGAAGCGGTTTCTTGGTTCAAAACTCGACGAATGGGATATTTACTGAGGCGGAATACATTGATCTTCTTTCCGGTGTAACCGCCCAGTTGACCGTCCAGGATGTTTCGGCGGGTCTTTCCCATCCCCGGGAAACGGTGGTTCCCTCGGGAGCGGTTGCGATGTGGACCTTCTCGGAGCTCGACGGTTTAAGTCAGGGGGATGCCGCAGGCAATGGAAATGTCGGAACGCTTGCTTGCAGTACGCCGGGTTCGTGTTCCCCTGCGGTTCTTGGCGCGACACCGCGTGGTGCGGGGCTGGTCTGTGCCGCCGGCAAGGGTATGACGGCCGTTAATACGAATTTTAATTTCACGGCGAATTCAAACTTCTCCGTTTCAGCTTGGGTTAATCCTTCAACCTTGATCGGAAACCGGGTTATCGCTGCTGTCGGAGCAGCGACTGACGTCACAAACACGAACTGGGTTTTCCTTATTAGCAACAACGGTCGACTTAATATCGTGAACAATACAGGCGGTGGTTTCCAAACCGCTTCACCGGTCGTGTTTGTAAATACTTGGCAGCATGTTGCTGTTTCTGTTGAGGGCGGAGCGGTTCGCTATTACCTAAATGGGAAATTAGTCGAACAGGGGGGGTGGTCAGGGAATTCAGGCGGCGGCAGCATGCCTTTCTCGGTTTGCTCGGGTATCCAGGACAGTCTTGTTTGGGAGAGCGGATTTCTTGGGGAGATTGATGATTTAGTCGTCTACAATACCGCGATCAGCGCCCCGGAAGTAGGCGCCCATTATGAAAACGGGAAGCCGGGTGGTTTCTCGGTTGAGTATTCGACGAATGTGGGAGCGAACTGGAATGTAGTGAGTGCGACCGCGGGGCTCGGCGGTAATCCCTGGGTCGAAATCTCCGGAGTCGATGGAGATACCTCGGCACGAACGTTCTCGGTACGCGACCTTGCGTTGACGCATTCGATTGGAACCGGCGTTGGTGCCAGCGGCACGAACCAGGTTCGTTTTTATCTGTCCGATCGTTCCGACAATTTCATAACAGCGGGCCCGTACTCGATTATCATCGACACGGTCGCGGCGGCGGCAGTCTCCACGCCGACTTTCCCGCTCAGCGGGCAATACGTTCGTCGAACTCCGAATTTTAGATGGGGCGGCCCCAGCACTGTCACTGCGGCGGGGATGGGGTCTTCCGCATTTTTCCTTCTTGAAGTCGATGACGATGCTAATTTCGCAAGCCCTGAAATCTTTATCTCTACGCCGGTTCGCATCGGAAGTACCAATACGTTTAATACGGCAGGCACCTATCTTTCATCGCAAACACTCGTTGATAATACGACCTATCATTGGCGTGTGCGTCCGCAGGACTATTTGGGATTGTTGTCACCCGCATTAACGATCAATACATTCGTTACGGATTTCTCATCGCCGACCTTCCAAAGCTTTGCCTCGATTAACTCAACGGGAGGGGCGGCAGTCGAAGCGATTGGTATTGATTTGCTTGTTGGCGTTACGGTGCAGGTCACACTCCAAGACGGCGGTCCTGCCGGGATAGCTACCGCGCCGATCAACGGCGTGACGCCGTTTGGTGTTCTTTATACAACCGAGGGGGCCGCCGGCAGTCCCGAGTGGCGGGACGGCGATTTTGCCCGCTCGTTCGGCCTGGGAAGTGTTGCAGACACTTACTCCCTTGAGGAGTTCCAGGGCAAGCTCTACGCGGGAGCGTCCGGGTCTGAAATTTACGTATATGACGGCAATACCTGGCAGCTTTCGGTTGATCTAGGCGCCGGATCGGGTGCCGTTGCGCTTAAAGAATTCAACGGTGAATTGTATGCGGGGCAAACGGGGTCCGGTGAAATCTGGAAGTTCAATGGAGCTTGGGCTCTCTTCTTTGATCATGGCGGGGGCGAAACCCGCGCTCTGGAAGAATATGCCGGGAAGCTCTATGCGGGAACCGATGGTCTTATTTGGGAGTACGATCCCATAGGCGGCTGGACGGTCGCTTTCGACCCGACCGACGCGACCGTATTTTCGCTCAAATCCTTCTCGGGAGAATTATTCGCGGGAGCGAACCCTAATCTCTATAAGTTTGATGGAAGCAGTTGGACGCTTTCGAATGTTGTGAGCGCGTCTACGCTGGATCTTGAGGAATTGAACGGAAAGCTTTATGCCGCTACGAATAATTCCGGTAATGTAAATGTGTATGACGGTTCCAGTTGGTCGTTGAGCATTGATTTGACCAACGAAACGGTTGTGGCGGGGTTTGGTGTTTTCGCCGGTAGGCTTTACGCGGGAGCCCATCAGCCGGGGTCCATTTCAAGAATTTATGTGTTCGATGGCCGCGACTGGCTGGGCATCCGCACGATGGCGGGTGTCAACGACATCGTCTATGATTTTGCGGAATTTAATGCCCGCCTCTATTCGGCGGCTCACGTCGATCCGGCCCAGGGTGTTGTCTTTGTTACAACGCCGACGGTTGCATCGATATCGGGTCCGGATGGTTCGACGGCGCTGCAAACTCTTACAGCGGAGGGGTTAACGGTTCTTCCCTCGGCCAACGCTTTGACCTGCGGCGGCGCCACCTCTTGTCTGGCTACCAACCAGGTGCGATTCACCTATGCCGATAAAACGGGGGAAGGCGGTGCAGTCGGACCTTTTGCAATTTTGGCAGATCCGCTTCTGTCGGCTCCCACGGGCTATTCACCTCTGGACGGAGATTTTATACGCAGCAATTCCGCCTCCCTCTCTTGGGTGGAAGCGTCCACCCAGACCCTGCATGATGTCGAAGTGGCGGTTGATGCAAGCTTTACGCCGACAATCTTTCTTAATGAGGTGGCGACAAATACATCCAACCTCAACACCACTCCAAGCCTATCGCAGGCGACGACTTATTTTTGGCGCGTCAGAGGCGTGAATGCTTCGGCTATCCGGAGTGAGTATTCGCCTACACGTTCCTTCGTTGTCGATACGATCAGTCCTGCGCTCGGAACCTACAACGCGTTAAACTCAACAAGTGGGGTGATTGCAGAATCGGCCTATGTGAACCTCAATCAGGGCGTGACGGTTCAGTTCCAATTGCAGGATGGGGGGTCGGGGCTTGGGCTTCTCGGTTTTGATTCCTTGGATCGCGTGGGTGTTTGGAGTTTCGAAGACATACTCGGAGCGACGGTAACCGATCGGTCGGGCAATGGGAATGATGCGATTCTAACGGCCGCCGCTTTGCGTTTTGCCGCCGGGAAGATCGGACGCGGGGTGCGCTTCCCGAGCGGGACCGACTATGTTCTGACGTCCACTCAGTCGACTGCCGGGTGGGATGGAATGACGATCGCCGGGTGGGTTCGCGCGCTGCAAGACAATGTCTCGTTTAAAACGATTTGGGCGTCCCGCCAATTCCGATTTTACGCCAAAAGCGACCAAGGGCGTGTTGCGTACCACTATGATCCTTCCGGTGCTGTTCCAACCGAGAACGGCGGGTGTTCATTTACGACCGGACAGGTTCATCCTGTTGGAGCCTGGGTCCATGTCGCGCTCACGCTCCATCCCGGTGAAAACGCCGTGTACATCGACGGGGTTAAGCAGGGGAGTTGTAATAGCGGTCCTAGCGGAGCGACCCCGAATGATACGCGGTACTCAATCGGTGGAGATGCGTTGAGCGGCATCGGCGGCATCAATTCTTTTACCGGTGATATCGATGAGATTCGAATTTACTCCCGCGTGCTGACGACTGCCGAATTAAAGAAGGAAAGTGTTGAACGGGGATTTTCGGTCCAGTATTCAACAAATGCGGGGCAAACGTGGCAGGTCGCTTCCTCAACGTTCGGGTCGGGC
>JBFIEP010000152.1:0-6199 GCA_041603335.1 Elusimicrobiota bacterium
GCGGGAGGTCGGCGCGGTACGGGCGTCGCGGGCGAACTATTAAACGGGTGGTTTCGCGCTTCGGGCGCGAGGCTCACAGATTTGCGAACGGCAAATCTGCGAGCCCCGGGGGGCTACCCGCCTGCCAGCGGAGTTTTTGTTTTTTGAACCAATTATTGTTATCGGCAGTTGGGAAGTGCCTGGGGCTTGGAGATTCGCGAAGCGAATCTTCAAGCATCGCCCCCGAAGGGCGAAACTATTTTTTTAAAACGCCCACACCCAATGCGCAATCAACCCGCACACCCCTGCGCACAAACCGCCGATGTAAAACCCAAACCAAGAGTAATCGAGCCCCAGCGCCAGGCGCGATTGATAGATAAGCACTCCCCAGACGATGGGCGCCAGATAACCCCAAAAACCGGGAAGCAAAAAGCAGACCATGAAAATAAAGCGTTCCGCGATCGTATAATGCTTCTCATCGAATTCAGGATAGGCTCCATCGAACAATTCCTTCTCGAAGTAATACAGCAGTACCGTCGTCCCGTGCGTTGCAAGAACCGCCAAAGCGCCGATCAGCGGCCAGGCCTCCGGCAATAACCCATCCCCCCGTCCCCATAGACCGAGCGGCAATAAGGCAATCAAAAATATGAAATGAACGCTTTGATCGAACAAAAAATACAGCGTGTCGTCGTCCAGCTTGCGATGGGTCAGCATAAATACGCGCCATTCATCTTCGACAAAATGGAAGATGAACAAGACGCAAATGCAGGCCCAGCCATTGAGCTGAACGGCCGTGGTCTGCACCCACACATCATTGAGATAGGGAGCGCATAAGAGCGCATAAAGAACCGGATGGATCCCGCAATGAAGGAGCATCCCCCACAGGCTCTTTCGCTTCCAGTGAGCGATGTAATTGGTTTGAAGCGTGAAGTCCGCCAGGAGGTGTCCGAATACGAGCCTCCAAAAAATTAGCATGGACTTATTTGGACGTCAGATTGAAGACGAGTTCTAAACCCGGCGAAGGAGGGATGACGATGTAGTCCTCACAGAGATTGATGTATAGCTTTGTCGGCTTGTCATCAGGACGGCTCTTAAGGACTTCTTCGAATTTCGCCTTAGCCTCTTCGAACTTGCGATCATTATAAAGCTGAACACCCTCATGATAAATGGGCAAGGCCTTTTGCCAGGACTCGTCCAGCTTTCCCTTCTCGGCAAGAAGCTCAAACACCTTAATCGGAATTTCTTTACCGACAACCCGGACCTTTCCGAGTTCCCTTGCTTCTACCAGCTTACTCGCTTCTTCATCGTAGGTGTCTTCACTCGCCATAATCGTCGAGCCAAAAAATTTATTGGCACCCTCAAGCCGGCTCGATAGATTGACGTTATCGCCCAGCACGGTATAGGCCAATTTCCGTACAGATCCTGTATTTCCAACGGTTGCGTCTCCCGAATTTAATCCGATGCGGACGACCACGGGATCATGCAAGTCCGGAATATCGAGCTTATTGAGTTCCTTTACGGTCTCCACGCACTTGAGAGCCGCAAGACAGGCCTTTCCGCGGTGGCCCTTCACATCGAGCGGAGCGTTCCAAAAGGCCATAACGCAATCCCCGATGTACTTATCGACGACGCCCCCGCTATCAAGAATATTGTCGGAAAGAGGCGTCAGGAATAAGTTCAGAAAATTAATGAGCGCCTCCGGCGTCATCTTCTCCGAGATCGAAGTAAAATGCGCGATATCCAGGAAAAAAATCGTCATATCGCGCTTTACCCCGCCAAGGGGCACTTCTCCCGGGTTTTTAACAAGAAGGTCAACGACCTCGGGGGCGACGTACTGTCCGAACATCTGGCGCACCTCTGCCTTCTGCTGCGCCTCGAGCATTGTCCGATGGATTATAAGAACCAGGAAAGTACTGACAAACGCGAGAATCGGCGGGACAAATTCAATAAGCATTAGATTAAGAAACGAGTAATAGACAAATACCGTCCAACCTATGCAAATGAAGATCAGACCCGAAGCGGCCTTTAAAGGAGCCAACAAGACAAGACGATACGCGCAGAGAATCATCAAGATGGTTATAAATATGGTGACGATTGGAAGCGCCTGATCAACCCATCGATCATTAAGCAGATTATCAACCATCGTCGCGTGAACCTCGACTCCGGGTGCCTGTTCCGAAAACGGGGACGGGTAATGGTCAAAACCGCCCGACGCGGTCAGCCCGACAAAAACAATTCCCCCTTTAAGGCGCGCAAGCATGTCTTCGTCTATTTCATCGTTCAGGACATCCGATGCGGAGATACGGGGGATACCGCGAATCATACCGACCTCGATGTCTTTCCCGGCCTCGGCGCTCCAGCGCTTAATTACCTCTTCCCCGCGAATATTAAGGGCCATCCCGATACCGTCGACTTTCTCGATCACATCATCGATCGTAGTGCCGTTATAAATACCCAGCATGGCGATCCCGAGCGAAGGAACTCGGTCGGGGTCATGCTCCCAATCGCCGGTCTGACTCTTTCCGGTGGTCACAACCATCTCACGCACCTGACCGTCCTTGTCGATCAAATGCTGGACCACGTTTCCAAAATGCTTGGTAACGTCCTTTAATTCTTTAAAAGGATAGACGTACTCATGATCAAAGGATCCGGGAATCGCCGATACGCGCATCGCGTGTACGATCTTATCCTGATATCGCCTCGTCGCTTTAATAAACTTGGCGTCTTCTTTAGGCTTTCCGGATGCTTCGAAAAAAAGGACATCGAACCCAATAACCTTGATGCCGTGCGCCACCAGCTTATCCAAAAGTCCGGCGTAGACCCCGCGCGGCCATGGATAGACTCCGATTTCCTTTAGGGAAGCATCATCAATCGCAACCACCGTAATGCGATTATCAATCGGTTCCATCCCCCGCATACGGAACATTTGACCGGTCCAGCGATGTTCCAAATCCTGAAAGATTTCCAAGGGGATAAAAATGATGAATAGAATTGCGAAACCGATCGCAAAATATTTAGGAAAGCGCGAGGATATCGCCGCCCCAATTGATACATCGCTGGCGGTTTTAATTTCAGGAAGTTTAGCGGCCGCGGTAGGCGCCTTTTCCTCGAGTTTCACAGGGGTTTCATCGGGCATAACGAAGCTCCGATAGGCTAACAGGCGAAGGCAAAAATGGCAAGAGGGGCAGTTCCCCCCACCCCTAAAGCCCTAATTTTCCGAAGAATTTGACCCATCCGGGGAAATAAGACAGGGTCCAGGTCGATAGACGGGAAAAGGTACCGGACGCCAACGCCACGCCGACGAGCATCAAGGCAACACCCGTGGCCTTTTCGATCAGTGGAAGCTTCGGCTTGATCCTATTGAGCAGCGGGATCATGCGTTCAATGGCGAGAGCGCAGAGAAACAATGGGATCGCAAATCCCAAGGAATAGACAGACAGCATTAGCATACCCTGGGCGACCGAGCCGGTTCGCGACGCGAGCAGCAAAATTCCCGCGAGAACGGGACCGACACAGGGAGTCCAACCGGCGGCAAACGCACTGCCGACTAAAATGGAGCCCAAAAAGCCCGCCGGTTTTTTCTGATAATGGAATCGAGCTTCCTTATATAGGAAGCCGACCTTGAGGAGTCCCGCCATCCACATTCCCATGAGGACCAGAACGACCCCTCCGATCTTTTCAATCCAATCCCGGTAGCCGAAGAGCAAATCACCGACAAAGGACGCTGAAGCCCCCAGCAGAATAAACACTCCCGAAAAGCCTGCGATGAAAAACAGGGAGTGGATAATCGTAAGACGGCGGTTGGCCCCCGCCTCAAGCTCGGAGAAGGATATCCCGGTTAAAAAGGCCAGGTAAACCGGGATCAACGGGAGAACGCACGGCGATAAGAAACTCGCAAGTCCTGCGAGGAACGCGAGTCCAAGCTCTCCCATTAGGCCGGCTGCGCCGCTCCGATGAATTTCTCTTGGACGGTTTTTCCGATTTCAGAGAGATTCTCAACGACAGTAACACCGTTGGCTTTCAAGGCGGCGACCTTCTCGGCGTGCCCGCCGGACCCGCCTTCAATGATCGCTCCCGCATGCCCCATCGTGCGGCCGGGAGGAGCCGTTGATCCGGCGACAAACCCGAATACGGGCTTGGTCATATGCTTCTTGGCATACTCGGCGGCTTCTTCTTCCGCCGTTCCGCCGATTTCACCGATAAGAACAACCGCCTTCGTCGCCTCATCCGCTTCAAACAGCTTAAGGATATCGAGATGGGTCGACCCGGCAATCGGGTCTCCGCCAATACCGATCACTGTCGACTGACCGATCCCCAACTGCGTGAGCTGCCACACGGCCTCGTAGGTCAGCGTGCCCGAGCGCGATACCAGACCGATCGGACCATCGGCTTTGTGGATATAGCCGGGCATAATACCGGCCTTCATCTGACCGGGGGTAATAACACCGGGACAGTTCGGTCCAACGAGACGTACTTCCTGACCGAGAGCATTGCGGCGCTCAAGATCTTTCTTCACCCGCGCCATATCAAGGACCGGAATGCCTTCGGTAATCGTGATGATAAGCTTCACACCGGCGTCTGCGGCTTCAAGCATGGCATCGGCGGCAAACGGCGGCGGAACAAAAATCATTGATGAGGTGACGCCTTCTTTCCTAACCGCGTCATGCACGGTGTTAAATACCGGCACGCCGAGATGGTCCGTTCCGCCCTTGCCCGGCGTCGCCCCCGCGACAATTCCCCCGCCGTAAGCGATGCACTGCTCGGCGTGAAAAGAACCCGCCGAACCGGTAATGCCCTGAACGACCATGCGGCTGTTTTTATCGAGAAGAATGCTCACTTGGATCCTCCAGCGGCCGCGACAACTTTCTGGGCGGCCTCCCACAAACTGTCGGCCTGTTCCATCTTGATGCCGGAATCCTGAAGGAGGGCTTTGCCTTCCTTCACATTCGTCCCTTCAAGCCGAACCACCAGGGGCAGCTTCAAGTCGACAGCTTTCGCGGCGGCGATCACGCCGTTGGCGATCGTATCGCAGCGCATAATCCCGCCAAAGATGTTCACGAATACCGCCTTCACTTTTTTATCCCGCAAAATAATTTGAAAGGCCTTTGTCACCTGCTCTTCATTGGCTCCGCCGCCAACGTCGAGGAAGTTCGCCGGCGATCCGCCCGCAAGGCTCACCGTATCCATGGTGCCCATAGCGAGTCCCGCGCCGTTGACCATGCAGCCGATGCTCCCATCCAAGCCGATGTAGGACAAGCCGGATTTTTTAGCTTCCCGCTCGAGCTCCGAAATCTCGGGATCACGTCTTTCGGAAAGCTCCTTCTGACGAAAAAGGGCGTTATCATCGGTCACCATCTTACCGTCGAGGGCGATCAACTCGTCTTCAGGCGTGAGGATCAGCGGATTCACTTCCACGAGAGAAGCATCCATTTTCAGAAAAACCTGAACAAGGCGGGATGCCATCTTCACGAAATTGCCGACCTGCTTCGTTGGAATATCGAGATCAAACGCCAGACGCCGGCCTTGATAGGGCTCCAGCCCGCGGTCCGGATCAACGGGCACCTTGAGAATGACTTCCGGTTTCTCGTGCGCCAACACCTCGATTTCAACACCCCCTTCCGCTGAGGCGATGATCGTCGGTTTTCCCGACTTGCGGTCCATCACGACGGAGAAATAGATCTCCCGGGCGATATTCGAAGCTTGGTCGACAAGCACCTCTTCCACTTTAAGGCCCTTGGCATCCGTTTGGTGGGTAACCAACTGCATCCCGACCATTTTTTCGGCGATTTCCCGGGCTTCGGCCTCGGTCTTGGCGAGCTTCACGCCCCCGCCCTTGCCGCGTCCGCCTGCGAGCACCTGGGCCTTGAGGACCCAAGGGCCGTCACCGGCCTTTTTCATCGCGGCGTCGACGTCTTTGGCGTCGCGAATGACGCCTCCCGTCGATGGAACGGCGATTTGGAATTTCTTGAAAATTTCTTTGGCTTCGTATTCGAGCAGTTTCATGAGGAAAACATCTCCGGAAGTTCGAGTGTCGCGTCCCGATGATTCTAGGATATCCAGGAGCCCGGAAGGAACTGACATGGCTCAAACTTCGCTCACGGCCAATGTGCTAATATAGAGTAAATCAATATGGCTTCTAAAATCGATCCCTTTATTGAAAAGGTCGGAAATCTTAACGACATTCGCCACATCGTAGCTGATGAATCAACTTCGTATGGAA
>JBFIEP010000153.1:0-6189 GCA_041603335.1 Elusimicrobiota bacterium
CCTCCTCTATAGTGCTCTTGTTAACGGCGGGTTTAAAGAAGCACGGCAGGGACGGATTACGGCGGCGGCGAAAGAAGCCTTCATTGCCCTTGGCGCGGCGCTGGGATACGACGATCGCGCCATTGAGAAAGAGCTCTCGGAGCTCGTTGCCGAATTTGCGAGGAAGACTCCCTATCGAACACGTTTCTTCCGGTTTCTTGCCAATGCTGTTGTGCGTTCGGGAACCCCTGTGATACTGATGCCGTTAACGTATGGGGATAGTGAAAACGTTGATATTTCTTGGGGTAATCCGGTGGTTCTGGAGTCCGTTTCCGGAGACCGCCTGACTCCTCGGATTCGTATTCGGCGCCGTGACGGGGTTTCTGAATTATCCGTAGAGGAATTCGCGAAGGAATTCTCCACAAGCGAATTCCGTTAATCGTAGTTGATATAGAACTTATGCCGTCTTTTAAAGGTTCTTCGGCATTCCGACAACGACAGTCGCTCGCTGCACCCCACAGAGCGTTTGCATTGATACTCGGAATTTCCGGAATCCAAGCAGTCGTTAAGGATGCGGTCTGAGGTGTCGGCCTTGCGGTGGGCGCAGCCCGTTAAGAACAGGAAGAGAGAGAGAATTAAACCGAAGCGCATGCCGAACAGTATCAACTTACGGGCAATGTAGTAAACTGTCGACCAAGATGAAGCCCCACCTTTATTCCAGAGCCTCCGACCTGAAAGGATTTTCAGTTAAGAACTGCCCTACGATGCCGCCTCCTAGCGGGGTTCTTATGTGTCCCCCCAAGTATTATGACGTGACAAAGGCGTCCAACCCTTATATGGGGGGGCAAAAAATCGATCATGCCCTTGCCGGTCAGCAATGGGAAGGCGTTAAGTCCGCGTTTGAGGACTTGGGGCGGCCGGTGGAAATGATCGATCCTGTTGAAGGGCTTGAGGACATGGTTTTTACAGCGAACCAGACTCTCACGGGATTAACGCCGCGGATGGAACGATTGTGCTTTCTCGGCCAGATGCGCCATCCGGGCCGCCGCGGTGAAGTTCCGCATTTCGAGAAATGGTTTAGAGAGAAGGGCTACAAGATTGCCGGCCTCAAGGATCCCGCATATTCCTTCGAAGGGATGGGTGATTCTGTTTGGCATCCGGGAAAGCGGCTGTTGTGGGGGGGCTACGGATTTCGAACCGATCCCGAGGTTTATGAGCATGTGGCCAAAGCGTTCGAGACCCCGGTTGTCATGCTCAAGCTTGTCAACGAGCGTTTCTACCACCTCGACACCTGCTTTTGTCCGTTGACGCCGGAAGCGGTGATGATTTATCCCCCCGCGTTCGATCCCGATAGTCTTGAGTTAATCCTCCGTTTGTTTCCGATCGTTCTTGCCGCCGATGAGCGGGAGGCGTCGTCGCGTTTCCCGTGCAACGCATGCGTTGTCGATTCGACGGTCGTCATTCAGGCCGGTGCGTCCACCGCAATCCGACATATGAAGGCGATTGGCGTAAACGTGCGGGAAGTCGAGACAAGCGAGTTTCTGAAATCGGGCGGTTCCGTTTTCTGCCTGAAGATGCATCTCTATTGAACTTAGTTCTCTTCCTTTCAGCGATACTCATTGCGCCCGCCGGCGCTGCGGATTTCGACGCGCCTACGAGCGTTGATGGGGGCAAGCGCGTTCTCTCCGATTCGCTCAATGACGCCTTGCGCCACGTTTTGTGGGAGTTCGCGCGGGTCGAATCCGGCCGTCGTATGATGTCTCTTACCCAGGATGTCCCTATTGAAGAATTGCGTAAACGCCGCGGCCTGCCCATTGAGTGGGTTCGGGGTAAATCGCCGAAAATCCAGGTGGATCGTGAGCGGGCCAAGCGCTTGTCCCTCTTGGAATTTGAAATGTTGTTTTACCGGGCTAGGTGGTTGGCCCTGGCAAATCTTCCGATTGATACACTCGATGCAGAATACGCTGTGCGTCAGGAGCAGCTGGCTTACGCGCTTGATAAGGCGGAGTCTGACCCTGAGTTTGAAAAAAAACTCCGGAAAGCGACCGCTAAGCTGCGCGGCGTTCTTGAAGACCGTCGTAAATCCCTTGAATTTGCACGCGAGCATGGGGAGCGCGGAGCGGTTCTTTTCCCCGGGCGGCGTCCGAAAAAAGCGATTGAACTTCTCGCCTTTGATCTCTATCTCTATTCCGAAGACCCGTTTCTGCTTTATGAGAGTTTGGGGAATATTTCTGATGCCGTTTCCATGGATGCGATCGAAGATTTCCTCTTGCTCCATGGTGCGCGTCTAGGGGAGGTCGAATTCCGGGCCGATGGCCGCTTTGCGGTTGTATCGGAGCGATCCTATCCGGGGGCTGTCGCGCGCGGGGCGATCTTTGTCGAGGACAGAACGACGCTTTCTGAACTCCGTGAACGCGTTGGCCCCTATCGCAGCGTTTCCGGAAAAGCCCTTTCGGGGCGGGTCAACGCATGGCTGCGCGAAACCCGCTAACTCTTTTTCTTGTGGGGACCCTGTTGTTTGGCTGCCGCCCGCCTGAATCAATCCCTGCTGCTGAGGGAAGCATCGTAACGCTTCATTACACAATCAAATCGGGGGAGACGTTCGTTGATTCGACGGAAACGCGGGGCGCTGTGACCGTCCGTTTGGGGAAAGACGATGGGCTCTTGGCGGGTTTACGGGAAGGGACCCTTGGAATGAAGCCCGGTGAGGAGCGGGCGTTTAATATCTCGCCGGATGAGGGGTTTGAAACGGGCGCGTGGGCGGGAAGGATGCTCCAGGCCCGCGTCAAAGTCGTCGCTGTCCGCAGGGACAAGCCGTAATGGATAAGGGGTTCACGTTTTCCGTTCTCGGCTCCGGCTGTTTTTCCGCCCAATCCTCCGGCGCGGTCCGTAATCCGGCCGGATACGCTCTCACCCGGGGGGATCAAACCCTGCTCTTTGATTTCGGGTTTGGCAATTTTCGTCAGCTTGTGAGAGCAAAAATCAATCCCGATACCATCAGTCATGCATTTTTCAGTCACCGCCATCCCGATCATGTCGGGGATCTCGCGGCGCTGCTTTTCTATTACCGTTATCATGGGCTGCCGCGTAAAAACAAATTAAATCTCTTCGGACCGCGCGGCTTTAAATCGTTTTTTGAGCGGTTGACCCGTGCCCATCAACCCTGGCTCCGCCCCCGCGGTTTTCGCATCGAGGTTTCGGAACTCGAAGAAAAGTCCGCCGTCCGCGGTGAGGGTTGGCGAGTCGTTTGCCGCGAAGTCCCCCATACGACCGAAGCCCTCGCGTTCCGTTATGAGTCTAAATCGGGAAGCGTCTGTTATACGGGAGACACGACATTCGATCCCGGCATCGCCCGTTTTGCCCAAGAAGTGGATTTGTTTGTCGTGGAATGTACGGTTGCCGATGGGTCAAAAACGGATGGGCATTTGCGTGTTTCGGAAGCCCTCGAACTTGCGCGCCTATCGAAAGCGAAAAAAACATTGCTGACTCATCTTTCCAATGAATCGGAAAAGGGGCTTGCCGCCCGGATTAAAAAGCTTCCCCGAATCCGTATCGCAGAGGATCTCCTTAAGGTTAGGATCGGGCGATAATCTAATTGCTATACTCCGGCTGTTCCGCTTGGAGGTGGCACACGTGTTAAAGCAATTCGCAGCTTTGGGCCTCGCCCTAATGATTTCCGTCCCCGCGGGTGCAACCGCGACTCTCGGTTCTTTTCACTACACATCGGCGTCCCAACTGCAAAAAAATTCCTTACCCGTCCCTTCTGTGAAGTCTGTAGTTTTAGACCGCATGGATAAGATGCATATGCTCATCCAATGCGGTGAGGACGCGTTGTATGGGGTTGCGAAGTCCGAGGCCCAATACAAAGAAGCCGTTGCCTATTGGAGCAGTATTCTCAGGGCGGCCGGTATTGAAGTGGGAACATCCAGTATCGACGGCGAGTTTTTTAAGATTCCCTACACGTCCCCGGATGGGAAGGTGATCCGCCGCTTCCTGGCAGATTCCAAGCAATTCAAGCCGAAGGATGAGATTTCATTGCGTGCGAACATGTCGATGATTTCCAACGCCATCGGCTCTTCAGGAATGAAAATTCTCTTGAGCAATGTCGTGAATCTGGAATTTCTGCTCCCGACCTACGTTGTGTATTACCTCACCGACAAAAACGAAAATCACGACCGGGAACAGCAGATTCGAATCCTTAAGCGGGGCACCGATATCGATTGGGACATCGTCGAGGGAGTCGTTAATATCATTCAAAAGCCCAAGACCTGGATGATGGTTTATATCGGTCGGGAGATCGGTCAGGTTTCACTCATCGCGAAGACGCAGGACGATATTGTGAAAAAGCTGGCCGCCCGGAAAAAATGGCTTATTGAGAATGGAAACACCATGATCGGTTCGCGCATCGGTACTTTTGAAAGAGAAGACCAGTACGAGGAGTACCGCTATTACTCGGTTCTCTATTTCTTCCGCTGAAGCGTGACGAAGGCGAAGGGAGGGGGACCGGCGTGTTCTTCTTTTTCGACCTCGTCGAATTGGGACAGATCAAACTCGGGGAAAAACGCGTCTCCTTCAAAGTCCCCGGACACGCGCGTCAGGTAGACCCGGTCTGCGCGTTCGAGCGCGTCGCGATAGACGCGTTCCCCACCGATGATAAATAGTTCGGTTTCGTTCGCGACCGATGCCATCGCCACGGCGTCGGAGAGAGAGTGAGCGCGGTCGGCATCCTCGCCGCTCCAAGAGGGATTGGACGTCAAAACGATATTGCGGCGTCTCGGTAAGGCTTTTCCGATGGATTCAAATGTAAGCCGCCCCATCACAATGGTGTGACCGGTTGTGAGGGCTTTAAACCTCTTTAAATCTTCCGGAATGCGCCATGGAAGCGCGTTGTCTTTTCCGATCACGCCGTTATCCGAGACGGCTGCGATCAGAGATACGATCATACGGCGATCGGTGCCTTAATCCCGGGGTGCGGATCGTAATTTTCAATCTTAATGTGCTCGTGACGGAAATCAAGCAGCCGGGAGACGGAAGGATCCAGGGTGAGAGTCGGAAGGGGGCGGGGTTCGCGTTCGAGCTGGAGTCGGGCTTGGTCGAGATGGTTATTGTAGAGGTGTGCGTCCCCGAGGGTGTGAACAAAATCCCCCGGTGCTAAACCTGTTTCGCGTGCCATCATCGCGGTTAGGAGCGCGTAGCTCGCGATGTTAAACGGAATCCCGAGGAAAATATCGGCCGAGCGTTGATAGAGCTGGCAGGAGAGGCGTCCTTGGGCGACATAGAATTGGAAAAATGCGTGGCAAGGCGGCAGCGCCATCTTTTCGAGTTCTCCGACATTCCAAGCCGAGATAATGTGGCGGCGGGAGTCGGGATCTTTTTTAATGCGTGCGATCAGTTCCGAGAGTTGGTCGATGGTGCGGCCGTCCGCTGTCGGCCAGGAACGCCATTGTTTGCCGTAGACCGGACCTAAATCGCCGTTTTCATCGGCCCACTCGTCCCAGATGGTGACCTTGTTCTCGCGCAAATATCCGATATTGGTATCACCCTTCAAAAACCAAAGCAGTTCGTGGATGATGGAGCGGAGGTGAACCTTTTTTGTCGTGACGAGGGGAAATCCCTCGGCGAGGTTGAAGCGCATTTGATAGCCAAATACGCTGCGGGTACCGGTTCCGGTTCGGTCTCCTTTTTCTACGCCCTCATTGAGGACGTGGCGCATGAGGTCAAGGTATTGGCGCATCGGCTTGCGCCATTCTAGCAGAATCGAGAATTTCTTGGAGCGCATTTCCCGCTCCCATGAAGTCGGCATCGATCGCATGCCGGATGGCCCCCATTGTTTCATTGGGGAGAAAACGACGCATGTCGGCGATTGCGTGCAGTGCCAGCGTCGTCAGTTCGGTCGGGTCCTGGTGAATCTTATTGGCGATGCGGACCATCGCGTGAACGATTTTTGTCGAGGCGGGCACCAAATCGTACTCCTTAACAAGTAAGGCCGTGAGCGTGCCTTGGCAGGCCGCAACGACAGTCTGGCGATGTCCCGGAGTCAGTCCCGACACGTCTTTGAGTGCGATGGAGACTGTTTTTTCCAGGATCTCCACTGCGGCGTCGACCGGGTCTGTTAATTCTGAAAGACGCGCTGACACCATTTCCTTCGTAAGCTGATTAATGTTTATCCATTCCATAAGAGTTCTCCACGGGCGGAGCGCAGTTGCGAAG
>JBFIEP010000154.1:0-6181 GCA_041603335.1 Elusimicrobiota bacterium
CGCGTGAAGGCGTCGATCGCCGCCCTTGTTAATTCATTGACCGAAACGATGGAGCCCGTCGAGTTGAGTGTGGGAAAATCGAAGATTGATGCGGAGGCAATGCTTTTCGACCGTCGTGATCCCGTTATATTCGACCGTGAATTAAATCACTTATCGGTTCGCAATGCCGAAGGGAAGACAATTGCTACCGGGGTTCGATTTTCCTGCCACGCAACGTTGTATGGACGCGAGCGCGACCTGATTAGTGCCGATTATCCGGGGCAGTGGTGTGCCGAAATCGAGAGGAAAAACGGAGGGACCTGTCTTTTCTTCCCGGGCTCGATCGGCGGTCATATTGTCCCGAAAGAGGGTTTAAAGCAATTTCCGCTTCCGGAGTTTACCGGACCGCTGCATCCCATCGGGGTCGAGGGTGTTCGTTTTTCCAGCCGAACCGCATTTGTTCCCATTGAAAATTCCCGCTATCTTGCATTTATGCCGAGTCTCGCGTTTGGCCACGCCCTTTATGATCGAGACGGAGTTCTCCTGCCTGCATGGAAGCGTTGGTGGCTGCCGTTTCGGCATGTTCTCGCCTTTCCGCTTCCTGAATCATCCCGTCCCTGGATTCGTACCGAGATTTCTCTCGTCGAGTTGGGGAGTCTGCGGATACTGGGGATTCCGGGAGAATCCTTTCCCGAGCAGGCGATTGGGGGATATTCGCAGGCCGCTGTCGGCCAGAATAACCCAAACCCGCCCAATCTTAAAAACGTCCCGCCGGGTCCTTATTTGCGCGAGCGGCTCGGCGGAAAACATGCGTGGGTGGTCAATCTTGCCAATGATGAGATTGGCTATACGATTCCGGCGTACGATTTTCAAATTACTCCGACGCGGACCATGAAGCCCCGACCGAAGGGGACGCATTATGGGGAAACAAACTCCATCGGACCCCGTTCAACCGAATTGATTTTTGACGCCGCCAGGGAGTTGGTCGCACGATGAAAGGGATTCTTCTCCTCCTGGTATTGGCGCTTCCTGCTGAAGCCGCCGGCCCCCAGCGGGGGGTTCTTGAGGGATTTTATGGGACTCCCTGGAGTTGGTCCGCGCGCCGCTCGATGGTTCGCTGGATGGGAGAGAATGATTTCAATCTTTTCGTCATTGCCCCTAAGGATGATCCTGCGCACCGGGATCGTTGGCGTGATCCTTTAAAGCGGTAGTATTTCGAGGGTTTGTCGTCTTTGATCGTTGAAGCGGAAGCGGCGGGGGTTACGGTCGCCTGGGGATTGCAGCCGCGCGGCGCTGACTGGGTGAAGCATGCCGAGGTTTCGGCTGCCGTCAATAAAATTTCCGCAGTCGTTGCGCTCGGAGTCGAAGAGATCGTTCTTGCGTTCGATGACCTGGACCCAAATCGGAAGCATTTTCTTTTTGCTAATCGCGTAAGATCAGCCCTTCGTGCACGCGTGAAAACGATGCCGCGATTGACCTTTGTTCCCGCCGTTTATTGGGGAGAAGGTGTCGGTAGTGAATATTGGAAAGATCTCAAGACGAAGCTCCATCCATCTTTTCGGGTGGCATGGACAGGACCTCAGATTCTCTCTCGCAGCATTACCGAGAACGATACCCGTGAATTTCTGGCGGCTGCCGGCCGCCCGGTGGTGATGGGGGACAACTTCCCCGTTCAGGACCGGCTCGTTGATGCGGGACGCTTGTTTATGGGACCGGTCTCCGGGCGAGAGGCAGGGTCTGTCGCCTCGCATATCGCATGGGTTTCAAATGCGACGCCCTTGGCCGAAGCGTCAAAGGCTTCTCTTTTTTCCGTGAGTGAGTTTTTACGCAATCCCAAAGAATATGATCCGTGCGTCGCGCTGCGCCGCTCCGCACTTCAGCTTGGGGGGAAGCGTGCCGCGAAGCGATTGAGTTTTTTTATGAGGGAAAACGCATCGTCCTGGCTTGCCGGGGGCAAGGACCCCGGGTGCGGTCCGCGACTCGCTGATGCGCTGCGTGTCTATCGCCCTGGACGCAGTTCGACCGAGGTGCTCAAGCGGCTGCAGGAGGCCGCGCGTCTTCCGGCCCAGCTGCGGCGGGATCTCCGGTTTCGTCCTGCACTCCGCCGCGAATTGGATCCATGGGTGCAAAAATTCGGCGATGAGGCATCCGCCGCCGCTGCCGCTATTGAACTGCTTGAGGGCCGCAGCGGCAAGCTGCGCAAATCATTACTTAAGCGGCGGTTTCGTTTGTCAAAACGCCGTGCGAGTGAAAATCGCGCGATCGTGGCAGATCAGGAAATTACGCGTTTCTTGATCCGATTGGAGGCTTACCGACGTGAAGAGCCGCCTCCCGCAGTTATTCCGCTCAATGAGCGCCTGCGTGCTGCGGCTGCGGGAGAAATCGGTTCTCCTTTATTGTCGGTGGCTTTGGGAGAATATGAAGGGCTTCCAAGGCATGAATTGGTTCCTTCCCTTGAAGTCCTAGAGGCCGTGGTGAAGCGTGTGCGCGGTCGTTTGGAAAAAGAGCGCGGTTTTTCGGATTGGCGTTGGCGTTGGGAGATGCGATGGCGTCATCTACCGTTGTTGGCCGCAAAAACGCTGATGGATGTCCATTTTTCAAAAACCGAGGCCGATTGGGTTGATCGACCGCAGATAAAATCTGTTCCTTTTCTGCTCAAGGTGTGGCTGCTGTGGCGATCATGGACTCGCCCTGAATCACTGACCGCACGCTTGTGGGGTTCCCTCTCACGTTATGACCAGACCGGAAATGCCTCGGATCTAAAGCGCGTGTTTAATGAACTGGCCTCTTTGCCGGCTGTCATGCGTGAGCGCCATCGGGGGCACCTCCCGGTGGAAGTTCTCCCGTGGCTTGATCGTGTGGGAGATTACGGTATTCTCGGGCTGCGTTCTATCCGGTTGGGCCGACTCTATGAGCAGGGGATCGGGGCCCATTGGGCGGAGCGGAGGGATTGGCTTAAGCTGCGCAGGCGAGTGGCGTCGGGCAACGGTCTCGAACTCGTTTTGGAAACGATGCATCATCTCGATGCTTTCGGGCGGAATGCGCTGTTGCCCGCCTCAAAGCGGCTGAAAGTTCTTGATCTAACGCTGCCGGTGAATCCTGCTGATGTTCTTTAAGAATAAAATTGCCTCTTTCGGGTTTTCAGTATTGGTGGGTGTTTACCTCCTTCTGTCATTTGGGTTTCAGAGGACGGTCCCTCTTTTCGAAGCTCCGGATGAACCGTCGCATCTGCAATACACGGCATTTATCGTGAGTCAGGGCCGGCTTCCGCGTTTTGGAAAAAATGCCGATATCGCCGTCTATCCCCACCCGCCTCTTTATTTCCTGATGGCATCGCCGTTTCTATATTTGTTGGAGACTGACGTGACCGGTCTCTTAAATGATTTGCAGGCAATCAATCTCTCGGCCAATCGTTTCGACCCGCACGCCTTTCGAAGAAGCCAAAGAATTCGTCTTGCCTCGGGACGTTCAGGACCGCGGTTTGGGAAGCATCCGGATCTATCGCGAATTCTTTTGATTCGCACCCTCTCTCTGATTTTCGGGTTGGCTGCCGTTGTTTTTACTTTTTTAGCTGCGCGTCTTATTTTTTATGACGATGGCCTTGCTTTGCTCGCAACGGGGTTTACGGCGTTTAATCCGCAATTCCTATTTGCTTCATCGTATATGAGCAACGATACGATGGCCGCCGCCGTGGGCGCCGCCGCGTTATGGCTTGTCGCGGACGCGACGGTGGGACCGACCCGGAGGCACTATCTGTTGGGAGGACTTTTGGCGGGTCTCGGCGTTCTTACGAAGTACACAACCTTGCCGGGGCTGCTTGTTGCGGCGATAGCAGTCGTGATTTTTGATCGGAGGCAGTGGAAGCAGCGATTTGCGGACGCGGCGGGCGGGACGGGAATCGCACTTCTCTTAGCCGGACCCTATTTGATTTGGAATATCGTTTACCTTGGAAGCCCGTTGGGGACGTCCGGTGCTGATCCGTTTATCGCAATTTATCCCAAGCCCCCGGATTTGTCGTCTTACTTCGCCGGACCCTATTGGCAGCAGACCTTTGCCTCGTACTGGGCTCGATTTGGATGGTCGGACCTTGCTCCCCCGGGCTGGGTCACCGCAGGTTTTGCCCTGCTGAGCGTTCTGGGACTTGGCGGCTGTGTCCTTGCGTGGCGTAACGGGCGTTCGCTTGGATCCTCTCCAGTTCGCTTTTTTGCATTCGCTTCTATTGGCTTGACCCTGGCATTTCATGTCTCCTACCAATTTAAGATGGTGATTCCCTTCGGGCGTTATTTTTTTCCGGTCACTGCCCAGATCTCCTGTGTTCTGGCGGCGGGTCTTGCGGGTTTGTACTCCCGGGAAGGTCGATTTCCTTTGCCGGGGGCTGTCGCGTTATTGGCGGCGTTCGCCCTGTTGTCTCTTTATTGCCTGTTCGGAGTTATCGCTCCGACCTATGCTTAGAACAATAGTTTAAGCAGGCTTCTATGGTGCTTGAGGGCCCAGCCCGGCCTAAAGTAATAGGAAACGTACGCGTTGTGGAGGGCTTTCTCTAAGAATTCTTTCGATAGCGTATCGTGTTTCCATACCAGGTGGGAATAACTGAAGTCTTCCCAGTCCACGTCAAGGAATTGGTCTTTATATTGGGTGAAAATATCGGTGCCGGGTTGGGGTGTGAAAATGTGGAATGTGGCGAACATCGTGTTTAAGGATTTCGAATAGCGAATTGTATCGAGCACGCCTTCTTCTGATTCCCCTTGGAACCCAATAATCCAGTTTGTTTGAACGACCACGCCTAAAGACTCGAGAAGATGGAGTTTCCGAACAGTGTCTGCTTTCTTGTAGGCCTTGCGCATGTTCTCGGATAGGATTTTTTCGTCACTGGATTCGATTCCAGTGATGACGTATCGCAGTCCCGCTTTCGCCATAAGCCGAAGATCATCATCCTCAAAGGTATCAAGACGCATCTCGCAGCTCCACGTAATTTCAAAACGGCTCTCAATGAGAACCTTCATGAATTCTCGAAAAGCGGTTCGTTTTTCCCCGAAGTTCGGATCCCGGAACATAAAATACCGGATGTTATGATTGTCGTAGTAATGCTCGATCGCTTTTAAGGTTGTCTCAGCGGAGTAGAGCCTCACCTTCCCATAAAGGGCGGCGTACGGACAATAATTGCACGTCATCGTGCATCCCCGGGATTTCTGAATACTCACACCCAGTTCTTTCGAAAACGGCCTCCGGGCGTAAGCGCCGTTTTTAATAAAGGGAGTCCAGTCGGGCATGGGGAGCGCGTCCAGGTCGACGGGGTCTGGAGACTTGAGGAAGCGTTCAGGCGGAAATCCTGCGGTGAGTATTTGCTCGACGGCCGCTTCGGGAGATCCTCCGATAACTAAATCGGCTTCTTTTTCGTAGACCTCGGAAAGCGCTGTTCCAAATGACCCAACGACAACCGCCTTGAGTTTTTTGTGGTGGGATTTTGCCCTTCTGATAAAATCGACTTCGTTGCGGTAGTCCACCATGCTGCTTAATACAAACATGATTTCGGTGTCGCTCGGAAGGTCGGAGGGGGTCGATGTATGGTAGGCGGCTACTTCATGGCCGAGCTTCTTTATCACCCCGGCTAATTGCGCGAGGATCATGGGCGGAGCACTGAACGATGACTGTAATTGGCGGTCTAGGAGAGAGCCGAGGAAACTTCCCTTTAGATCGAGCCGTTTCCCAAGACCTCCGGCCATTTCTTTGGCGACATACTCTCCGCTTTCGGGTTTTGTTTCGACGAGCGCGGTCTTCATTTTTTTCGGGGACGGCGGACAACTTCCCAAAGGATTCGAATTAAGAATCGCAAACCGTCGGTAATAACCCGCGATTTCAAATCCCCGTGGAGGCGTGAACGCTCGCGTGAGGGAACTTCTGTTACTTCCCGGTTCATTCGAAGTGTGTTGATGAGCAGCTCGATTTCAATTTCAAATCCCGTCGCCGTGTAATCAAAGTGATGATAGATGTCGCGATGAAAAATCTTAAACCCGTTGAGAGCATCGGATAGGTAGCGCCCATGAAGCAGGCCGACGAGATACGTGAAAAAGATGTTTCCGAATGCTCTGATTTTCGTGTATTCTTCGCTGCCTCCGGTTAAACGCGACCCGATGACCATCCCTTTGTGTTCGCTGACTGCTTCTGCGAGTGCCGGAATGTCGGCCGCTTTGTGAGAGAAGTC
>JBFIEP010000155.1:0-6173 GCA_041603335.1 Elusimicrobiota bacterium
CCCTCTCTGTCGCCGGGACCGACCGGACCGCGATGGTGCGTCAACGCTTCGCATCTTCGAGGCAACGACGAAGGACCTCAAATTATTCTCCTCGTTCGAAGGAGTAGCCGCCGTCCTCGACTCGGGCGGGGTATCGATTGAATGCTGGATCGCCGCAGATGATTCCCCGGAGACGACTGCCGCTAACCTTGAACAGGTATTTGTTGATTCAGGTCCGGATGCATTTCGAAAGGCGGTTGCCGATTCCTTAGGCAACAACTCCTTTGGACTCGATGGGCTTCTCGGGGAAACCCGCCGCGCAGCAATCCGGGAGTTTTCGCCACGGCGTCCCGGGGATCCCAGCACCGACGAGCGCGACGTCATCGGCAGCGCCGAAAAAGAAAGCAGCGTCCTAGCCGCGCATGCTTCCCGCTTCGCGGAAGCACCTTCCGAACAAACACTTTCCTCTTTTTTGAGCATCCTCGAAGATGCTCGAACGTCCAACTCCCCCTTTAACGTATGGGAAATCCGCGAACTGGGCCTCTCCGGGCTCACTCGGGCAAAAGGAACACTGCCGGATAAAGGCAAGAAAGCGCTATTGTCTATACTAAGCCTCGCTGAAAAATCGCTCGCGAGGGAGGAACGATGGTCACCCGTAAATTAAAACTGAACGATGATCAAGAAGCCCTTTAGCTTCTTGGTGAACGCGATTTTTTTCTCCGGCAGGTCGAACGCGAGCACGGCGTAGAAGTCTTCGTGCGGCACGAGCCCGAAGGAGATGCTCTCCATCTCAGCATTCGGGGCACCGCCTCTCGCGTCCAACGCTCCCTCAAAAGATTGCGCGACAGACTCGACCGAATTCGCGCAGGCGAAGCCCCGGAAGAACCACCCGATGCTTTCAAATTCCCCCTCGAGGAGCCAGCCCCTCCCGGCGATTCCGTCTATATGACCGCTTACGGGAAAGCGATCCGGGCGCGGGGGGATAGACAAAAAAAATATGTCGACTACATCCTTAAAGGGGATCTGACTTTTGGAATCGGTCCCGCCGGAACCGGGAAAACGTTCCTCGCTGTTATGTGCGCCCTTCGCGCGCTAAAAGCGCGCGAAGTAAGCCGTATTGTTCTCACCCGGCCGGTCGTTGAAGCGGGAGAACACCTGGGATTTCTTCCCGGGGATTTTCAAGAAAAAGTAAATCCCTATCTCAAACCGCTTTATGACGCGTTTTACGCGGCCTTAGGACCCGATAAATTCCGGGTTTGGCGCGACGATGAAATTATCGAAATCGTTCCTCTAGCCTATATGCGGGGGCGCACTCTTGAAAACGCATTTATCATTCTCGACGAAGCTCAGAATACGACGATCGAACAAATGAAGATGTTTCTCACCCGCATGGGCAACGGCTCCCGCGTTGTCGTCACCGGGGACATCACACAAATCGATCTGGACAATCCGCGAAGATCAGGACTCCTCGCCATTGAAAAAATCCTTAAACATATTAAAGCGATCCGGTTTATTCATTTCCTTTCTGCAGACGTGGTACGGCATCCCCTCGTAAAGGATATCGTGGAAGCCTTTGACACCCACGAAAAGGTTAAAAAATGAAAGCGGCTCTTTTCGGGTTCGAAGCCTTCACGCCAAAAGAACGAACCACTCTGCGCAAAGCGGTACTCGCGGCACTTGGACCCAAACAACGGCGCAATGGTGAGATTTGCCTTATCCTGCTCACCGATAAAAAAATTCACACCCTTAATAAACAGTACCTCGGTCACGATTACCCCACCGATGTGATTTCATTTTCTTACGAAGACTCGATTCCCGGGTCCCGCCCCAGTCCCGACAGCCCTTTCGGCGATATCTACATAGGACTTGGAACCGCAAAGCGACAGGCGACCGAGATGAAGCATCCTTTACTTTATGAACTCGTCACACTTGCGGTTCATGGATCGCTCCATCTTGTCGGATACGACGATCGCAAACCGGCGGACAAGAAACGGATGTTCGCGCGCCAAGATAGACTTGTAAAACGACTTCTCTCCCGTGGGAAAGCGAAAACGAAATCATCCCGCTCCCGCTGAAGCGGAGCCGTTTATTCCGTTCGCCCTCGGCTCCGCTGCGATCTGGGTCCTGCTTGCTGTCTGCCTCGGGGTCATTCCCGATCAAAAAATCCTTAGACACAAAATGCTCGTGCTGGAAATGGGAATTGCTCTGCAATTACTCATTCTGGCCGCCTCATGGATTCATGCGAGGACTCCACAGTGGAGAACATCGCCTCTCGATTTACCTGTAGCCTTGTACGCTCTAGGAGGAATCCTATTCTACGCGCTTAGTCCGGAGCGGGGCGCCTCGACGCTCGAACTTGTTCGCATCCTATTCTCAACGGCGGTTTTCTTCGCAGCAAGCCGAAGCCTCACCGGACCGGAACTGCCCCGGGCGTGGGCAGCAACCGCGGCCGCTCTAGGTCTCTACGCGATTCTCCAAACTCAGGGTGGAATCGGACCCATCATGGTCCCCCTCCTTGACAGACCGATAGCGACCTTTGGAAACCCCATCTTCCTAGCGGCCTACCTGGGCGCCTCTACGATTTTTTCTGCCGGGCGCGCAGCCGCAGCGAAGAACAAAGAGAGAATCTTTTTTATCGTTTGCGCAGCCTGCTGTTTTTTTGGGCTCTGGACGACGAAAACCCGTGCTGCCCTATTCGGAATCGGAGCGGCCGCCGCCCTATGGGCGCTCATTACCTTGCCTCCAAAACGCAGACTCGCGGCTCTCGCGGCGCTTGGTGCCGCCGCCGGCATAAGCTTATGGTGGTTTCAAGACCGTTCCTGGACGCATGGCCTAATCTGGCGCGACACTCTTTCGCTCTGGCTCTCCAATCCCATTCTCGGCTGCGGTCTAGGCCGCTTCCACATTGAATTCGTAGAATTCGCTTCCCCTGCCCTGAAGGCTCTCTGGCCCCAGCAAAAAGTCATTATTAACTTCGCCCACAACGAATATCTGCAAGTCCTGGCGGAGACGGGCATCGTCGGGCTTTCACTGCTTCTCTCTATTGCAGTCACCTTGGCAGCCTGGTTTGTCCGTGTATGGAACGTGTCCAAAGATTGGAACAAAGGGGCGTATGCCTTTGCTGCGGTGGCACTGCTCGCCCAAAACGTTTTTTCCCCTGACATTCGTTTTGGGGTATCGTCCTTCATTGTCTTCGCCTTCCTCGGCGCGGCCACCGCCAAGGAGGAAACCCCTTTTCCGGAATTTCCCGGAAAGCTCGGGGCATCCATCGGCATTTTCCTCTTTGTCATTTTATGGGGCCGTCTCGCGATACAGCCTACAATCGCTCAACGCAAGTTGGCCGCCGCGCCGGAATTTCATATTGCGAAAGATGATGAATCGACCCGCCTCATCCGCGATCTAGAAGCAAAACTCGAAGCAGATCCCAACAACGCGGACATTGCAGAGAATCTTGCGTTCTACCATGCCAAGCGAAAGGATTGGCCCCAAGCGGTCGCCATGTTTGAGAAGACCGCACAACTCCGCCCCAAACGTCCCGGACCGCTCAATAACCTTGGAAACATTTCATATTCGACAGGAAAACGCGAAGAAGCCATCCGATGGTGGAAGAAATCCCTCGAAGTTTCCCCCGAACAAATTGATGCTCGGCTCAATCTCAGCAAAACGCTTTACGAACTCGGACGCTTAAAGGAAAGCGGACGCTATGTCCAAGAAGTCCTCGAAAGACAGCCCGACAACGAAAAAGCACAGATTTTGCTGAAGAAAATGATCGAGTAGCGAAATGTTATAATTCTGCGTTACCACCATGAGCCTCGACGAACAAATTCCTTATAGCGCCATTGAAAAGAAATGGCAGGACCGATGGGAGGAGGAGGGTCTATTTAAGACCCCCGAAAACCCTTCCGCGGATAAGAAATTTTATTGCCTCGACATGTTTCCGTATCCCTCGGGCGCAGGACTCCACGTCGGTCACCCCGAGGGCTACACAGCAACCGACATCCTATGCCGCCTCAGGCGAATGAAAGGCTATGACGTTTTGCATCCAATGGGCTGGGACGCCTTCGGCCTACCCGCCGAGAACTACGCAATTCAGACCGGAATCCATCCGCGTGAGGTTACCGCAGAAAACATCGCGAATTTCAAACGCCAAATCAAGTCCCTCGGGTTCTCCTACGACTGGGACCGAGAGCTCAACACAACCTCGCCCGAATACTACCGGTGGACACAGTGGATTTTCCTCCAACTTTTCAACAAGGGACTGGCCTACGAGAGCACGATGCCCATCAATTGGTGCCCGTCGTGCGCAACCGGTCTCGCGAACGAGGAAGTGTTTGATGGTGCGTGCGAACGCTGCAGCACAATAATAGAACGGCGAGCCATACGCCAATGGATGTTAAAAATAACAGCGTATGCAGACCGCCTGCTCGCCGACCTCGACGGAGTCGATTGGCCGGAATCAACCCTCGCGATGCAAAAAAATTGGATCGGCCGGTCGGAAGGCGCCAACGTAGATTTCAAAATCGGCGAACATTCCATCCGGATTTTCACGACCCGGCCCGATACCCTCTATGGCGCGACCTACATGGTGCTTTCTCCCGAGCATCCGCTCGTGCAAAAAATAGTCGAACCCGAATTTAAGAATAAGGTTTACGCCTATATCGAAGCCTCGTCGAAGAAGTCGGATATTGAACGCAGCGATATCGCAAAAGAAAAGACCGGGGTTCCGACGGGTGCCCTCGCCATCAATCCCGTCAACGGAGCGAAAATTCCTGTCTGGATTGCAGATTATGTTCTCGCCGGCTACGGAACGGGTGCGATCATGGCCGTCCCGGCCCATGACCAGCGTGATTTCGAGTTTGCGCAGAAATACGAACTTTCAATACGGAAGGTCGTAGAGCCGCCCGAAGGGCTGGAAGATGCCCAGGAATACTTCGACACCAAGGCATTTACAGCAACCGGCACGGCCGTAAATTCCGACATTCTAAACGGTCTCGAAACGAGCGAAGCAAAGAAAAAGATTTTGGCCCATCTCGAGAAATCCGGAATCGGAAAATCCGCAATTAACTACCGCCTTCGCGATTGGGTTTTCTCCCGCCAACGGTATTGGGGCGAGCCGATCCCCATCGTCACCTGCCCCAAGTGCGGACACGTTCCCGTACCCGAATCGGAACTGCCCTTACTTCTTCCTGATGTCCGCCACTATAAGCCTACCGGGACAGGCGAATCGCCACTGGCTGCTGTGAAAAGTTGGGTAGAAACCGCGTGCCCGAAATGCGGCGGGGACGCAAAGCGGGAAACCAATACGATGCCGCAGTGGGCTGGATCCTGCTGGTATTATCTCCGTTTTATCGATCCGAAAAATGAAGTGGAAATGATTGATGCCCTCGCCGAAAAAACATGGATGCCCGTGGACTGCTACGTCGGCGGCGCGGAACATGCCGTCCTGCATCTTCTCTACGCGCGTTTCTGGCACAAGGTACTCTTCGATTTGGGATACGTCACGACGAAGGAACCGTTTCAAAAACTTAGACACCAAGGCATGATCATTTCGTTTTCCTATCGCGACAGAAAGGGTGTTTATCATCCCTACGACGCGATACAAACAACCGACAGCGGGGCGATATTAAAAGACACCGGAGAAGAACTCGTCCGCCAGGTTGAAAAGATGTCCAAAACGAAAAAGAATGTCGTCAACCCCGACGAAGTCCTGAAAGATTACGGCGCCGACGTCTTCCGCCTCTATGAGATGTTCATGGGACCGTTTGCCGATTCCAAACCCTGGAACACAAAGGATATCCTTGGCCGCGTACGCTTCATACGGCGCGTCTGGAAGGTCCTGCGCGAAGTGAAGAACTTTTCCGATGGTCCCGGGCTTGAATCCCTACGCCATAAAACGATCAAGAAGGTCGGGGATGACATCGAGAGCCTGCACTTTAACACGGCCATCAGCGCACTCGACATTTACCTCAACGCAATTGTGGCGGAAAAATCTCCCGCGAAGATCGATGCAGAGATTTTCCTGCACCTGCTCAATCCCTTTGCACCCCATGTCACTGAAGAGATCTGGGAACGCCTCGGACACAAACCATTCCTTTCATCCAAGGAATGGCCGGCGTATGACCCCAAGAAACTCATTGATGCCGAAGTCGAGATCGCAATCCAGGTTAACGGAAAAGTCCGGGGACGCAAGATCG
>JBFIEP010000156.1:0-6171 GCA_041603335.1 Elusimicrobiota bacterium
CCGCAGCCATCGCCGCTAGAAATAGGATCTCTGTGGACATAGGGTTAAACTTCGCCGCAAAGAAAACAGCGACGGTCGCTCCCAAAAATCGAAGACCTTGCGCCTGTGCCTGTGAAGCGGCCTGCCGCCAGCGGCGTGCAAACTCGAGGCCGAAGGAAATCAACAACCCCAAATAGGCCAACAAGCCCAAAATCCCCATCGTAGTGGCGACTTGCAGCAAATCGTTATGGGCATGTTCGTGGCGAAGTCCCGCTCCTCCGACTTTCACGAATTTCGCGGACTTCACTTTTCGAAATTCAACGCCAAAAGTATCGGGACCTGAACCCAAGAGAGGACGTTTCGAAATCATGGAAACCGAGGCCCGCCAGGCTTCCATCCGCAGAATATCGGAATCCCCTGAAGAACGGTAGCGCGTAAAGAGAAACCCCGCCGCCAGAACGACAACTAAGCCCACAACCGCTGCAAATCCTAAATGGCGCGGCTTATTTCCGGAATTTGAAAAAAACCGCGAGGAGAGAAAAACACCAATCCCGATTAAGGCGGCAATCCAAGCTCCACGGGAAAATGAGGCGATGAGCCCTCCAACGATCAACGTGAAGCATAACCATCGCAGGAATCGTTTCGATTCACCCGACAATGGGATTGCAAGCGGCAGCATCAAGGCGAGGTAAGCGCCGAGATGAACCGGTCCTCCGATGGTTGAAACCGCCCTCCCGCCCGGAAGGGTGAATTGAAGCAAGGGCCTAAACCCCGACATTTGAGTAATCCCGAAAAGTCCGACCAGTCCCGCACCGCAAACGGCCAACAATACGAAACGCCGCCTTTCTTCCTGCGGCATTCGAACGCCCCAACAAAACGCCCCCATATAAAGGGACATCGCAAAGAGTCCGTACGCGTAATCGTTATACCGTCCAAAAACACTTAAATAGGGATCGACCGAACCAATGGTAGAGACGGCCATGATAATCCACGCCGCGAAAAACATGCGGGTCACGAATTTTCCGGGATTTCCGCGGGCCTCCCGTTCCATAAGGACCGCCGACCAGGCAAGCAGTAAACTCACGGCCAGGAGAAGAAATTTAGGAAGGGTATAAATCGAATAAACCGAGCGGGTCCAAGCGAGAGGAACCCCGACCACAGCAAGCGCCAAGCCGATTTCTCCAAAAAACAACTTCCATGAATTATCGGTTTCTGGTTCCTTTAACTTCCTTTTCTTCATTTCTTCACGAATCTTACTAAACCCATAAGGGTCTGAACTGCTATACTGATATCTCCTGGAGAGGTGTGACCGAGCGTAAGCGAGGAAATGCCGAGACCTTAATTCGGAGTACTAGGAGAGGTGCGTGAGCGGTTGAAACGGCAGCCCTGGAAAGGTTGTAGGGTGCAAGCCCTCGAGGGTTCGAATCCCTCTCTCTCCGCCATTTAAAAGACCCATGCCATAAGGCATGGGTCTTTTAAATGCCGGGTGTCGGGCTCCTTAAGCCCTCCACGCCGCTGTTTTAGGTTACGTGCCATAAGGCATGGGTCTTTTAAATGCCGGGTGTCGGATTGAGTACAATCCTCCTTAATAAGATGAGCGAGCCGAACCTTAATAAATACAGTGTTGCTGACGAACGGGTTGCCCCCTGGGTTGCCGGTGTAGCCGCTCTCGCTCTTTATCTCTCTCTTCCATCCTTCCGTTTTAACCACGATGGTGTTGCCTGCGCGATCGCCATCGAACTAGCAGACGTCAAACACCTTCTGCACGGCAATCATCTTCTCTACGGATGGCTGGGGATGGTCTTTCACGGAGTTGTCAAAGTCTTGGGCCTTCCCCTCACAGCCCTTTGGTCCCTCCAATTCATGGACTCCATCCTTGGAGCCGTTGGAACCGGACTCTTTTGCCGACTCCTCCTGCGCCTCAAAGTCCCCGTTTGGATTGCATGGATCACATCCCTGGGCTTGGCCACCTCCTATGGATGGTGGCTCTTCAGCATTGACGCCCAGGTCTATGTCCTCGGCGGGATGCTGATGATTCTGGCATGGACCGAAGCCCTTTCTGAAAAACCGCGGCCCTATCACCTTGCTTTCTGGAATTCACTCGCCGTCCTTGCCCACGTCTTGAACGTTTTCTTCGCCCCGGCGGTTCTCTACTCCTTGTGGCGCTCCCGCGATCTAAAGGATCTCAGGAAGGATGTGATGCGCTACGCACTGACGTCGATCATCATCGTCATCGCGGCGTATACCCTGGCTGGAGCGTGGGGGGTTCAACCCGCCAACTTTGAAGAGTTTAAGGTCTGGCTATTGGGCAGTGCCGCCCTAGGACCGGGGCGCAGTTTCCGCTGGTACGCCCCCGAGTCCCTAGGGACAGGAATTCTCCAATTGATCCAGGCGGGCTTCAGCGTCGTATCTGCCTATTGGTATGTCGGTGCCGTCATCTGGGCCGGGGCTCTTGCGGCAGTGTTTTCGAAAGACGCGGCTCCCCGCTTCGCGATCCGTACCGCCTGGATCGGGATTCTTAGCTACCTGCCGATTCTTCTAACCTACGAACCCTATTCCATCGATTACCGCGTTACGGATCTGGTACCTCTCTGGCTGCTTCTCGCCCTATGGCTGCGTGGAAGAGAAAAAGATCCCTCCCCCCGTGCTTGGGCAGCGGTTCTTATTTTATGCCTAGCCGCCTCAAACCTTAAGGGCGGGCTCTACACGATTATGGATTCCACAGCGAATCGTCCCTACCAGAAAGCGTTGTGGCTAAAAGGAACCCTCCCGAAAAAGGCGTGGTTTATAAGTTCGGGACTTGATGAAGTGTACGTCCCGTGGTTTGCCGGGATTCGCCCCCTCAACCTCCGCTACTTTCAAAACCCGGGCGCTCTCAAGGCACGCATCGAAACCCTCGCGCGACAGGGAGAACCCGTCTTCATTACTTCCGACACACTGGAACAGGTCGGCATTAATACCTTCACCGGCCTCGGACTTCAACCCGCCGACAGACTCTCTGAATTCGAACTCTTCCTTATCAGAGTCAGATAAGTAGGGACTAAGTCCTTAGTTGTTTAGTTGTTCTGTCGGAACAACTAAACAACTAAGGACTTAGTCCCTATTTTAATGGAAGGGGAAGCCGAAGGGGAGGATGTAGAAGAAGTTAAAGATAGCGGCGGCGACGAGGAAAGGGCCGAAGGGGATGTGGTCCTGCCGCTCAAGTTTCTTAGCAGCAATTTGGTAGACGCCGTAGGCGGCCCCGATAAAAGACGCGATGACCATGCAGTCATAAGCCCCCAACACACCTGTCCAGGCACCGACCGCGGCGAGCAGTTTAACGTCACCGCCGCCCATCGCATCCTTCTTAAAAATTTTCTTACCAAGAATCAAAATTCCGAAACACAGGAGGTACCCGAACAACCCGCCCCCGACAGAGAACGCGACCTTCATCCAGGCCGATCCGGGAAACATCGGGTTTAACGGAGAAATCGCCGTTCCAAACACCCACAACCCAAGGGACAACTCATCCGGAATGATAAATGAATCCCAATCTATAACGGCAATCGCCGTGAGCCCGGCAGAGGCGATCAGCGCGGCAGAAACCCAAGGCCACCAACCGAACCACCGATACCACAGGGCAACGCCAATGAGGCCGACAAACAATTCCACCGATGGATATCGGCAGGAGATCTTCTGATTGCAGCAACGGCTTCGAGCACGCAATAGCAGCCAACTCAAGACGGGGATATTATCGTAGAACGCGATCGGCTTTCGACACCGCGGGCAATGCGAGGGCGGTTTATTCAACGACCGGTTTCTCGGAAGGCGATGAATGACGACGTTTGTAAAACTTCCGAGCGATAGTCCGATGGCCAGCCAGAAAAACCAAAGCTGAAAAGGTGAAACGAAAATCAAATGAAATCCGGGGTCGTTTGCTATCATTCGTTTGTGAGTGTACGCGTCTTCTGGCTCCTCATCCCGGGTATTCTATATCTCCTGTCGCTTAATGCCTACTATGTAGGCTTCTTTAATGACGACGCGTTTTTCCTGATCGGCGCGAAATCCCTCCTGTCCGGCCGCTACGCCGAACTCAACCATCCGGCAAATCCTCCCTTCATCCAATATCTGCCCGGATACCCGCTTCTGCTTGCTCCCTGGATGCTGCTGCCGGGAGCGGATTTCCTCGGGCCGAAGCTCTTTTCAGTCCTCATGACGCTCAGCGCCGTCTTTCTCTTTCATCGCTTTGCACGGGAAGAACTCTCCCCCACAGCGGCGGCGGCGGCGACCGCGCTGCTCGCATTCAACCCACTCACGGTAAGCCTCTCGGGGGTTATCCTGTCGGATGTTCCATCACTTCTGTGGACCGTTCTGATTCTAATAACAGCCCGGGCGTGGTGGAAGCGGGATGATGATAAAGCGTGGATACTCCTCGGTCTCATGGGAGCCTTCGGATTCTTCTTGCGCCCAACCGGGGCGGCGTTTATTTTAACCCTCCCCCTCGCACTCGCTTGGGAGAAGCGGTACCGACAGGCCCTCATCGCCCTCACGGCGGGAACCCTGCCCATTCTTGCCTGGCTTACCCGCAACTGGATCGTTCGCGGCCACGGCCTGCTATACGCCGACGAACTCGCCGATCCCTATAAGAAGGCTACCGCCGACGCTCTTATCGATGCAGGAAACAATGCCTGGTTCTACCTGCGGGAATTATTCGGCAGGGTCTTGTTCCGGCAACCGTTAACGCTCGTGTCCACCGCACTCGGGGCCTGTTTCTGTATTGCGGGAATTGTCCGCATTGGAATCACCGGGTGGCGTTTTTTCGCGCTGGCCTACGCGGCAGCCTACGGTGCCGTTATCATCCTCTGGCCTAAACAAACCTCGCGCTACTTACTCCCCATACTTCCATTTATTTTATGGTGGATGTTCGCAGGGGCGGCACGGCTCGAAGAGGATCTTAAAAAGCCAAAGGCCGTTACGCTTGCCCTTCTTCTATTTGGTTTGGTCTGCGCGGCGCCCCCGGTGTTTAATATCGTGCGAACTTCAACAACACGGGAAACACCGGTGAATACGCCTCCCCGAAAGTTCTGGAATTGGGTTAGAACCAATACCGATCCAAACGCCCTATTCGCGGCGGAACTAGACGGTCGAACCTATATTCTCTCGGACCGGCACTGCCTGCAGCTGCCGCGATGGAAAGAGCCCGGGCGGATCGCGCAATGGGCGATGAGGAATAAGGTCGACTACATCATTACAACTGACAACCGTTTTGTCATGCGCACTCACCGGGGAGAAGGCCCGCACGATGCGGTAACATACGCAGACCTTCCTTTTGCGGCCGCCTACAAAGATTCCGCCGGAACAATCTATAAGATCAAATAGAAACGGGGCCCCCGGAAAACCAGGGACCCCGCTCTTTCTTTAAGCCTTTGAGGGCTTTTAGTACGTTGTCCAGACGCTGCCTTTCGAGTCCGTGTGGGAACAGTTTACCCACAGCGTACCGTAGTTGGCATCAGCCGCGACGTTGTCGTAGCGCCAGCCAGGAGCACCATCACCCACGACCGAAGCCATGGTGAATGCCGAGCTATCGCCGTGATAGTTCGGTGTCTTAGCTTTTGGAACTGCCGACAGATACTTACCATTCACCGTGAGCGACTCAGCGTTGGACGGATAGTATCCTTCCATGTCGCCGTAGTAGATGCTCAAGGCCGAACGCACCGCACCAAGGTTACCCTTGGTAGCGCCCTCGTTTGATTTACGGATCAAGTCTGCGAATTTCGGGATGGCAATAGCCGCCAAAATACCAATAATAGCTACCACGATCATCAACTCGATGAGCGTGAAACCCTTTTTCGCTTTTTTGTTCTTCATCATATGCAACTCCCCTCCTTTGTACCGGTATAATTATCAGGAGTAAGTTTTTCGATTCCGGTACTCGTGGAAGCCTGTGCTCAAAAAATCGGTGCGTTCCAACCTGTGGCTAGTTTAGCCCCGCGAGAGACCCAAGTCAATAGGTTTTACTGTGACTTTGGTATTAATTTAGCCCGTGCGTAGACAATAGAATTCTCCTGAGAATTCCTATAAAAAACGACAAAATCGGGTCCCGAGAGCTCTTTCTGCATTGCCTTTAGCCGGCGGGTCGACTCAAAACGGTCGCCTAGCGACGATCCTAAATCAGGAACCCCTCCCCATAATAGGAACCCAATCTTATGGGCG
>JBFIEP010000157.1:0-6163 GCA_041603335.1 Elusimicrobiota bacterium
CGAAGGTCGAACCCCAAAACCGATATGCGTCCGGTCCGTAGCCGACCGGACTTTTTACTCCCGTTTTGAGACTTTCAAAATCGGCGAACCAACCTGTTGCAACGGGTCGCAAGCGGGATGCTGCGGGTGGGACATGCATTAGGCCGACGCCTTCACCGGCTTGAGCGTATTTGTAGCCGCCCGCGATATAAAACGCGCGTTCCTGGATTGGATTTATATTGACGGGAAAAGCTCAAAAGGCATGGTAGCCGTCCACCACTACAATTGTTTCAGGATTCGGAGGGGCATCGACGATTTTTTTAAGATTTTGAATGCGAAGACCCGAGTTGAAAAACACCTGACTAAAGAAAACGAGATCATATTCCCCGCTGGCGGCGGCTTTTGCGAATCGATCTTCAAATGAGTCGAAGGGGTCGACTGCAATGCGATCAACGGATACTCCGTTGATTTCCTCCAATCGTGCGGCTTGCCGTGAAAAACTGTGGAATTCCGAGTCGGTCGTGAGTACGCGGAGCGGCTTGCTGATGTCAAGGCAGGAGAACAGTCGCACGATGAATTCGCTTGTGTTTGGTGCGAACGCGATCGTGTCCGGATTTTTCAGACCAAGGATTTTCGCTGTGTGACCCTGGGCGTTTGGCAGAATCTCTCCGAAAATCTTCTCCCACTTTTCGTCCGCAAGACGGGCAGCGTCATCAAAGCAGGCGATGTGGGCATCGCGCGCCGGATCAGGCCAGCAGTGATGGCTGTGGGCCGCAAAATGCAGCCGCTTGGGGTCGGCCGATAGAAATCTTGAATAGTGCTTCTTGTACAATCCTTACGCTCCGTGAACGAATCCGAGCGACTTTTCTATCGTTGGAGGAAGTTCGGGCCGTGAAGATCTGGGAATCAGGAATGTCGAGAGTTGGAACAGATCCTTAAAGACGCGGTGTGTTTCAGCCGTACGCTTCAGATAGTGATGGCCCGAGGATCCTCCTGTTCCGATTTTGGTTCCGATCATCCGGTGGACCATGATGGCATGGCGGTAGCGCCAAAGAGAGAAATTCTCATCGATTTCCACCAGTGCCTCAAGCAATCTAAACGGTAGGTGCAGGATCGGTTGATCCCGGTAGAGGTTGATGAAAAGAGCGGCAAGTACCGCCTTATGGGAGAGGCGCCAAACGCCTTCCTTTTTGAAGGACTCGAATTTTTTTTCATCGAGAAGCGTCGAGAAGCTGGTCCTGGTTTTCTCCAGTTCCCCGAGTTCGGCTTTCCGTTCCGGGTCGGTCAAGGTTGGGTTATCCCGGATGATCTCGGTATCGCCCGCCATCATCGCGTCAACGGATTTTTCGTATTCCTTCCAGAAATCAAATCCCTCTAGGGAAACAAACGGCGTGCGTTCAAGCCACCGTTCAACAAGAACAAAGAGCGAGGGTTTCTCATGGGTCGATTTCACGAGTTCTTGGTGTTCTTTGTTTAAACGGGAGTAATACGGTGTTTTGTCGAAACGAACGCGCTGCCCCTCGGCGAGGCCGAGTTTATCCTCGACCAGGCGGAATTGGAAGCTTTGAAATCCCGAGGCCGGCGTGAGATAGTCGCGGAATTCGAGGAAATCCAACGGCGTCATTGTTTCCAGAACGCTGAGTTGGCTGATTAAAACTTTCTGAATCTCTGCGACGCGCCCCAAACGGCCAACGGCAACTCCGATCACGCGTTCATCGACCTTAGGGGCATCAAAATCGGCAAGAATCGAATCTAATTCGTGGAGAATCTGTTTGAACCAGAGTTCATAGACCTGATGGACAATAATGAAAAGGGTTTCATCGTGAGCGGCCTTTCCGGATACCGCGCTCTTTGGGTGCTGCGAATCGAGGATCTTGTCCAGACCTAGATAATCCGAGTAATAGACAGGTTCGTGTTTGGGGTTGGCCATGGGCTCAACCTTAACAAATCTTGACCCGGACGCCGAAAGCGACTATATATAGGAAGGACACCAGGAGAAATTATGCGCTTTCTATCAATACTTCTTTCTACCAGCCTTGCCGCAGGGCCCGCCTTTTCCCTAGGAGAGGCTGCTAAGCCCATTCCGCCCGATCCTCTAAAGAAGGAAAAGGAGATCGTCAACAAGCTCAGCATCGAATCCTCGATTGAAAAGGCGAAGCATGATGCGACGCTTCGATTAGTGAACCAGGAGCTTGAGGAACTCCACCTCCGGAACCGTGTGGAGAAGGCGAAAGAAGAGGCGGCCGACCGGGCAAAGAAGAGAAAACTGGATCTCTACAAGCTTGATTCCGCTGTGGAAAGACTGAGTGTCGATGAGGACCTTCAGAAACTCGTGCTGGAAAAAGAGCGGATTTCGCTTGAGCATTTGCTCGCCCTCGAGAAGCTTAAAAAAGAACTTGAGGCGATGGAGCTCGAGCAGAAACGCTTGGAAGCAAAGAATCTACTCGAGACGGCAAAATTCACCGCGGCGCTGACCACGCTTCGTCAGGAGCGTGATAAGCTTGCGCTGGAAAGCCAGCTTAATTCCGAACGTGATAAAAAGGCCTTGAGTGAGCTGCGGAGAACAAAAGAGAAGGCCCAGCTCGAACTTGAAGTGAAGCTCATCGCATTGCGCACCGAAAAGGAGCTGACCAAGGCTGAAAATGACAAGAACCTTGAGGCCTTGCGTAAGGCTCACTTAAGCCATCAAAGTGAGCGTGATACCATCGATCTTGAATTGAAGCGCATGGGGCTTCAAGGCGCCAAGCTCAAGCTTGAGTCCGAAGAAAAACAGAATGCGATCTCTTTGCTGCGCGCCGAATTGGATTTACGGACGAAGAAGCACGAGTGGAAACACGAAGCGAACAAGGAGCCCACGGTCTTAGAGAGTCCCTATAAAGACGGGAGGATAACGATTTCAGATCGGCGTATTGATCTCAACGGTCCGATTTACGGAAGAATCGGCGATCACGTCAACGAGCGCATTCATTATTTCAACAACGTCTCATCGGATCCGATTTTCCTGGTGATCGGTTCCAGCCCCGGAGGTTCTGTGTCGACCGGGATGAGAATCCTTGCCGCGATCCGAAAGAGCAAGGCCCCGGTTCATGTCGTGTTGAAGTCGTATGCGGCATCGATGGCGGCGATTATTGTTTCACTTGCTCCGCGGTCCTACTCCTATCCGGATGCTGTTTTGCTGCACCATCAGATGTATCGGCTCATCGTCGCCAATACTCGGGAGCTCCGGGAAGAGTTGGAATGGCGCAAGAAGTATGAACTAAGAGTGTTTGCCCCCCTCGCCAAGAAGTTCGGGTATTCGATGGAGGGCTTTCGAAAGAAGTTGTATGAAGAAAATTCCGCGGGTGATTGGAAGGAGTTTGCGAGCGACGCTCAAAAACTGAAGTGGGTAGGAAATATCGTCACAGACATCCGGGAAACAGGCATCATTAAAAATCCCGACAGTGTGCCGGTCTCAAAAACAAAGAGTTTGTTTTCTTTGGAGGAAAAGACCGACAGCCAAGGACAGCGGTATGTGAAGCTTCCCCGTCTCGATCCTACGGATTTTTACTTCATCTACAGTCCGGATTCTTATTATAGGTAGGTTCAATTTCCGGTCGGCAGCTTAAGGTTAGTCGCCGCTTCCTGAACCTGCGTTTTACGGGTTTCGAATTCTTTCTTCCACTTATCGTGGTCAACGCCGACCTGTTCAAGGCAAGAGCTAACAGCTTTCGAGGAGCGGCACGCGTCCCGGTCTTTTTGGAGCTTTTCGTAATGCGAGGCTTTTTCCTTTACAAAATCCGCCCCTTTGGAAACACTCCCGGCGCCCTTGGTGAGTGCGGCATTCACCCGGCCTTCCAGAGATTCCCCGGAATCGGAGGGGCCTAAAAAAGACTCGATGGTATCGCCGTTTAGGAGCTGATCCTTGATCCCCATCGCTTTTTCACCGTAATCGTTTTTTACCTTGGACCAGAGGCTGTCTTCGTCTTTTTGTTTCTCCAAAAAATTATCCTTGAGCTTTTTCATGCGCTCGAGGTATTCATCTTTTTTGGTCTCGTGGTTTTCCTTCCACTCCTTGAGCTTCTTGGCGGCCTCAATCCGGCATTTCATTCGTTCCATACCGGAGAGTTCCCCGCAGGAAAGCTTGTGCTCCCTCATCATCGCAGTGCCGCGTTTCTTGGCGTCTTCCCAGCGGCCCAGCCAAACTTCCTTCTGTTCATCGATCTTAGTTTCGAATTTTGAAGTTTCCCTGTCTTGGATGCAGGCAAAATCGGTTTCGGCGCAGGATTCAGAGGCTTCCTCTTCGGCTGCACGCACACCGGCGGAACATAGAATCAGGACTGACAAGAGCGTTATGGATTGGAACATGGCTCCCCCGCGCAACCCTCTAAAGATAGGCAAGGAATCAGTTTGGCGCAAGGGCCCCTAAAAACGTTTTTTCGGAAGGATTTTCCGCGGATTGACGGGACCTTTTGAACCCCGGATCTCAAAATGGACGTGGGGTCCCGTCGAGCGTCCCGTCGATCCCACGGTGGCGATCTTGCGGCCGGTACTGACACGCTGCCCTTTCTTCACAAGAAGGCGTTGGTTATGGGCATAGAGGGTCGTGGTCTTTTGATCGTGGCGTAATATAACGACGTTGCCGTAGCCGCGCAGGGTATTGCTTGCATAGATAACTTCCCCGTTTGCGGAGGCATACACCCCGTCTCCTTCATCGGCTGCGATATCGATCCCCTGGTGGTTTTTGCCCCAGCGTTTTCCGTATTCGGAGCTGACTACCCCGTAGCGCAGGGGCCATAACCAGTGTCCCTTGTAGGTCCGAACCTTGAAGGCGCGAAAACCCGAAGCGAATGAGGAATGACCTCCGCTTCCGGAAACCGAGGGAACCTTTTCAAAGAGACCCGCTTCCCGGAGAACCTTTAGGACATCCTTTTCTTTTAGGCTGCCTTTGTCGGTCTGCTTTTTTAGTTCTTCCGCCCGGGAAAGATAGCGGTCCCAGGCTGAACTTTTTTTAGACGCCCCAAAGGCGGCCGCTGCGACCACTAGGAGTGCGAAAGTGACTGGAAGACGTCTCATAACAATAGAGTAAGGGGTCGCGCGGCACCCGTCAAGATGCGTATAATAGGTCTAATGACCGACCATATCGACTGCCGGGGTCTTGCTAAGCGGTATCGCGAATGGATTCGCGCGCGATTGCCGGAACTCGACTTCGTTCCCGGCATGGCCGTTTTGATGATCAACAGCAAGGTTGATCCCGGCTCCCTCCAATACCGCGATATGATCGTTAAAGATGCCCTCTCGCTGGGTATCGCCTGCCGCAGTGTTGAAGTTTCGGACGAAGCCGGGCTTATGAAAGCGATCAAGGATCTTAATGCCGATGATTCGGTGCAGGGGATCATGGTCCTGTATCCGCTCGGACTCAAGCGGCGGGATGATGAGATTATGGACCTTATCGATCCGAAAAAGGATATCGAGGGACTTCACTCCATCAATCTTGGGTACCTGATTAAGTACCGCCGCTATCTCAATGAAGAGGAAGGGCTAAAGTGCGTGGTTCCGATGACCGCCAAAGCGGTTGTGAAATTGCTTCAGGCGTATCCGGTTGTTGGGATCGACGGTGCCGCGGTTACAATCGTCAATAATTCGATGCGTGTGGGAAAACCGCTGGGATTGATGCTTGAGAATCTCGGGGCTACCGTCACGAAATGCTACGATCGGACGCGTCCTGAAATTCTGGAATCGAGTATTCGGGGAGCCGATATCGTGGTGACGGCCGTGCCGGATCCATCCTTTTCAATTGATCCCGAGTGGGTTAAGAAGGGTGCCTCGGTTATCGATGTTTCCTATGAAGGGAATATCGATTCAGAAGCGCTTGAGGGCCGGGCGGCGGCGGTCACGACGCCGGGAAACAGGATCGGTCGTCTGACGCGTGCGTTGATGTTTGTAAACTTACTTTATAGTTGCGGGCCCCAGCCCTCGTTTGAGCTCCGGGAATCCGTTGGGTCCAAGGCATACTAATGGCTGCTAAAAAGAAAACAACAAAGAAAAAAACATCCGCCGCACCTAAGAAGTCTTCAGGCAAACTTCGCGTTATGCTTTCCGACGATGAAATGCTCTTTCGCGATGTGATACGAGACCGCTTGTCCATGGAGCGGGACATCGAGATCGTCGGGGCCGCGAGCGAGGGGTCCGAGGCTATCCGGATGGC
>JBFIEP010000158.1:0-6155 GCA_041603335.1 Elusimicrobiota bacterium
TCCTTTTTGGCTGCTTCAACTACCTTCAGCTGAAGGTCGCAGAGTTCTTTGATGGCTTCGTGGGCTTTGTTAAGCGCTTCGAGCAGAACTTCTTCTCCAACCTGGTCTCCGCCGCCTTCGACCATCAAAATGGCGTCGCTTTTACCGGCGACAATCATCTCGAGATCGAGGAATTCGCGTTCTTCAAATGTCGGGAAGATGATCCATTCCTTCGACTCTGCGACGCGGCCGATACGAACGCCGGCTACGGCGGTATTGAACGGGGCGTCCGAGAGCAGCAACGAGCAGGAGGCTCCCATCATGCTGAGCGGTCCGGCATCGTTGACGCCGTCCATTGAAAGAAGGAGCGAGTAAATCATCGTTTCGTTGCGCCATCCCTTCGGGAACAGCGGCCGGATGGGGCGATCGGTCATCCGAGCGTAGAGGACGTCTTTGTCCTTGGGGCGGGTTTCACGCTTGAAAAAGCCGCCGGGAATTTTTCCCGCGGCGTACGTGCGTTCCCGGTATTCGACGGTCATCGGCATAAAGGGGAGGTTCTTGGGAGACTTCGCACATGTCGACGTCGTCATGAGAACCGTGCCACCGAGGTGGGTCGTTACAGCACCGCCGGCTTGTTTCGCGAGGGTGCCCGTTTGAATAGTAATTTCTTTCCCGCCTACCGTGGTCGATAGGGAGATCTTCTGGATTTTATCCGCCATGTTATTTCCTTAGCTCGAGCTCTTTAATGAGCTTGCTATAACCGTCGAGGTTGTGTTTCTTGATGTAGGCCAGGAGGCTGCGTCGTTGGCTTACTAGCTTGAGGAGACCTAGCTGGGACGAGTAGTCCTTCTTGTGTGTCTTCAAGTGGTCGGAAATCTCGCGAATACGCTCGGTCAGCATCGCAACTTGGACGGGCGTGCTCCCGGTGTCCTTGGCGGACGCTTGGAACTTCGTAATCAGGTTGGTTTTCTTTTCTTTAGTGATCATATTTGATGATTTATTATACGACAGATCGTCGTTGTGGGTCAACTGAAATTGGACCTTACTAAGGAAGGAGGCGTAAAGCGAGCGCAATTGCAGCGGAAGCGGCCCGGGAGCGGACCTGGTCCCGGGAGCCTGGGATCATTAATTTCACGGCTTTTGAGCGTTCCGGGGTCGATATCGCAATATGGACGAGCCCTACAGGTTTATTCCGGGTTCCCCCGCCGGGTCCGGCAATCCCCGTGATCGCTATCCCTACATCGGCTCCGGCGGCAGTTCGAACTCCCAAGGCCATCGCCTTGGCGGAGGCTTCTGAAACGGCTCCATCCCGATCTAGGACTTTCTTCGGGACACCGAGGATACCGGCTTTGACGGTGTTGGAATAGGCGATGACCCCCCCGGAGAAATAGGCGGAACTGCCGGGAACGTCTGTTAGGCGCTGCCCGAGAAGTCCCCCCGTGCAGGATTCCGCAACGGCCAGGTTCCAGCGCCGTTTCTTTAGGCGTTTCCCCAGAACCATTTCGAATGTTTCATCGTCGACCCCGAAGAGCCGCTCTCCAAATTCCCTGCGAACCGCGCGCTCAAGAGCGGTTAATTTTTTACGCGCGGTCACGGTCGTTTGAGCCGTCGCGGTAATATGAAGTGATACGCGGGAGAGGTCGGCAAGAATCGTGGCCTCGATTCCTTTGGAGTGTTTCGCAAGAATCGGCGCCAGTCTACGGTCCGCTTCGGATTCGGGCATGCCGTAAAACCGCAGGGCGCGTGTTGCGGTTTTCCTTCCTTTTGAGAAAATCCGTTTAAGCTCCGGAAGTATCAGCTTGCGGAACATCGGATCGAGTTCTCGAAACGGTCCCGGCATGAGTACCAAAATCGTTCCGTCCTTTAATTCAATCCATTGTCCAGGCGCCGAGCCGTTGGGGTTGTCCAACACTCGCGCTCCGTCGATAATCCATGCCTGGCGCTTGTTGTTAATCGGAACCCGCATTCGAAAGTGCTGGTAGCGGCGCTCGATGCGTTTCCACAATTCCGGTTTGTATGTTAGCGGCCGGCCGAGTGAAGAGGCGACGCCTTCCCTGGTGATGTCATCAAAGGTCGGGCCCAATCCGCCGCTGATGAGGACAATATCGGCACGTGCGGTTGCGGAGGATACCGCATCTCGAATTTCCTCTTCGGTGTCGATGAGCGACATCTCGCGTTCGGGTTGAATCCCTATGCCGCGAAGTTTTTGGGATAAATAGGCAACGTGGGTGTTGATTTTACCCGAGAGTAATTCGGAGCCGACGCAAAGAATTTCGGCGCGGGCGCCGGGAGCGGGTTCGAGCGGCATCTTTATTGGTAGATTTGCGCCGGTTCGGGGGCCGTTTGTTTCCCCACCTGGATCTCGCCGAAGCGTTCCTCGTATTTCGAGAGATTGTCCTGCAGCGCCATTAGCAGCCTTTTAAGATGGATAGGGCTGGAAATAATGCGGGTATGTACCTTGGTTTTTTGATTCTGGGGTTGGAGCATCGTGAAGTCGATAAGAAATTCCGTTTCGGAATGGCTGATCATGGCCAGGTTGCTATAGCGCCCTTTGGCCGTTTCATCGTCGATTTCAATCTGTAATTGTTGTTGGTCGCTCATAAGGGCATCATATAAATCTTGGGACATTTTGGGGACAGGTCCGCTGCATTTCGTATTTGAATAGCTTAAAGCGGTGGGAGCAGTTTGTCGAATGTGTTGTTGATTTGGAATTTAGTCCAATTTATCCCGATATAATTTGCTATTATGGAGTATTCCTAGAAAGCGACGCATGAACCCAGGTTTCCTTGTAATCATTTCCGCTCCATCCGGCGGCGGTAAGTCTACCGTTTGCCGAAAGCTGCGCGCGCGCGATAGCTCGCTAAAATATTCGATTTCCACGACCACGCGAAAACGCCGGGCAAGCGAAACCGATGGAAAACACTATAACTTCGTGACTGAGAAGGCATTCCATCGTCTTCAGAGCCGGGGTGCATTTCTTGAATCCGCCGAAGTGCATGAGAATTTTTACGGCACTCCAAAATCGTTTATCGATAAGGAAGCCAAGGCCGGGCATGTCGTCCTTTTGGCGATTGATGTCCAAGGCGCGGCGACAATCCGTAAACATCGCAAAGACGTTGTTACTATTTTTCTCCTTCCTCCGTCGATGCAGTCCCTGCGCGACAGGCTCGGAAAAAGGAAGGATACCGAATCTATTGAAACACGAATGGCCAATGCCCGTGATGAACTGCGGGAGGCTAAGTCGTACGACTATTGCGTCGTTAACGACAGTCTCCAGACAGCCGTCAAGCAGGTAGAGGCCATCATCTTAGCTGAACGGCACCGTACCGACCGCCTAGTCCAACGTGGACTGCGCGTTCCGGTTTCGGGCCGGGCTTAAGTTACGAGAGGACGTTATGGCCACAACTGCCAATGAAGCGGACGAAAAAGATAACCAAAATGGATCTGCACCCAAGATCGAAAAAACCTTGGAAGAGTTGATCCTCAACCGAACACACGGAAAATACCAGGTTGTTGAACTGATTTCCTTTCATGCGAAGCATCTTCGTCAGCTTGAAGAGTTCCGTCACCTCACCCAGACCGAGGTGCTTGAGCTCGCGATGCGAGAGGTCCTTTCCGGAACTGTTTCCGAGGAAGAGCTGCTTAAGAAGCTTATCGCCACTCCCAAGGCGACCGGCAAGAAGGACGCCGAAAAACCCGCGAAGAAGAAGTAGCGAACGATGGGTAAGAAGGTCGTCCTCGGTGTCTCGGGGTCGATTGCGGCCTACAAGGCCTGCGAGCTAGTTCGGGGTTTCATAAAGGCCGGCGCCGAAGTGCGTGTCGTCATAACGGAATCCGGGGCGAAATTTGTTTCTCCTCTCACTCTCGCAACGCTATCGAAGAACCCGGTTGTAGAGGATCTTTTTGATCCGAAGAATTGGGATATGGCTCATCTTTCACTGGCGGGTTGGGCGGATGTCGTCGTCGTGGCTCCAGCAACGGCCGATACCATCTCACGTCTTGCCTGCGGGTCTTCCGGGGGGCCTGTCGAGGCGGTAGTGCTTTCCGCGCAGGTCCCGGTTTTTGTCGCACCTGCGATGGATACCGAAATGTGGGAACATCCGGCAACTCAGGCAAATGTTCAGACGCTCAAGAAGTATGGCTACTCCCTGTTGGGACCGGTGGAAGGTGAACTCGCCAGCGGCCGCGTGGGGATGGGACGTCTTATGGAGCCTGCCGAAATTATTTCAGCGGTTTTGGCGTGAGTTTGAAGGGGCGCAGCGTTCTCATTACTTCCGGTCCTACGCAAGAACCCCTCGATCCAGTCCGATTTCTTAGCAATGGTTCAACCGGTGCGATGGGACATGCGCTAGCACGTGCGGCCTTACGCCGGGGTGCGAAGGTTACTCTAATTTCCGGCCCCGTCCAATCGGCTCCCCCAAAGGGTGCTGTTGTTGTACGCGTGACAACCGCTCTCGAGATGAGGCGCGAAACGCTCAAGCGGCTTAGTCGGGCGGATATTCTGATTGCCGCGGCGGCCGTCAGTGATTGGCGGTTCGCCTCCCCCTCGAAAAAAAAGCTTCCCAAGGCGGCTGTTAATAAAACCCTCCGCATGGTGCCTAATCCCGATATCGTGGCCGATGCCGTAAAAAAACGACGCGGCTGCAAACCGATGATTGTGGGATTCGCTCTCGAAACACATGATTGGCTTGTTCACGCCGAAGCCAAGCTCAAACGTAAGGGGCTCGATCTTATTGTTGCCAATAAAACGGCTTCGATGGGATCATCCAGCACACGCTTTGGGTTGTTGGATCGTAATGGAGGCCGTCAATTATTTCCGACCATGAGTAAGGAGCGTGCCGCAAGCGAGATCCTTAAGGTCATCGGAGAGCGATGCGGGACGAACTAAAGCAGATTGCAGCGCAGTTGAGGGCGCGTGTCGAGTTATCGGAAGACCGGGATTGGAAAACAGACGGATCGGGTTCTGAGCCGGCTGCGCCGACTGTTGCGACTCCGAGACCGAAGCCGGCGGTCATCCTCGAGGAGCCGATCGTTGTTTCCGAAGGCACTCTGGACGCATTGAGGGAGACTGTGGACGCCTGCCGTAACTGTCAGTTGGGAGCGCAAAGGCTCCAGCCGGTTTTCGGTGTTGGAAATCCCGATGCCGACGTTATGTTTATTGGCGAAGGTCCCGGATTTGAAGAAGACCGCAAGGGTGAGCCGTTTGTGGGAAAATCCGGTCAGTTGTTGGATAACATTTTGGCTGCGGTTGGGTTCTCCCGCCAAACGATTTATATCGCCAATATCGTCAAATGCCATCCCATGATCGATCCAGGTGATCCGGAGCGGCGCGGGAATGATCGCCCCCCTTCCCCGGATGAAATTGCCGCCTGCCGCCATTTTCTAGATGAACAGATACGTTTAATCAAACCCCGGTTTCTGGTGGCCCTTGGAGGGGTCGCAGCGAAGGTAATGATCGGTACAGAAACAGGTATCATGAAGCTGCGGGGGAATTGGCATGAGTACAATCCGGGTGAAATTCCGTTGCTGCCGACCTTTCATCCTGCATTTTTGTTGCGGTCCCCGGAGCGAAAGCGCGACGTCTGGGAAGACATGAAGGATCTACGGCGCCGGCTCGACGCCGCAGAGAATTAACGAAAGGAGATCATCGCTATGACTGCGGCCGATAAAAAGAAAAAAGAGAAGTTGAAGCTTAAAAAAGAACTTAAAGAGCTTCTCAATCGTCTGGAGTCATTTTACGACGAGAAGGTCGAGAGCCGTGTGAAAAAGGGATTTAAAGAAATGGAAGAAGTCGGAAACAAGGACCTGAAGGAAGTTTTTGATGAACTCGAGAAGTTTTTCGACAACAAGATTGAGCCGAAGTTTAAGAAAGGCTGGCAGGAAATCGAAAAGTTGATGAAGAAGGAAATTAAATTCAAAGGAATCGACGGGGCAAAGCTTCTCGAGTACGACCCGGACAGCCCCTTCTCTTATGTGTCCGCTTTTTTAAGGGATAAATCGGTTGCGGCCCTTCATCCCAGTACCAAGTATGTCGTCAATCGCGTAATTAAGGCGATGGCGCTTGGAAAGGCGGATGTCGTCGTGGAGTTCGGCCCTGCGGAAGGAAACATAACGAAAAAAATTCTTGAAGCCTTGGGTCCGGATGCAACCGTTATCGCCATTGAGCTGAATGAAGA
>JBFIEP010000159.1:0-6154 GCA_041603335.1 Elusimicrobiota bacterium
AAGGTTTCATCGGCTTTAACGACTTCGCCGGCCGCTTTAAGTTCTTCGAAATACTTGGGGGTCACGACGTTCTCGCCGTGGAGCATTACGATATTTCCTTCCTTCGTAAAGGCGAGCTGGAAGGCACCGATTTTTGCCTCGGCGATCTTGGCATCGAATTCTTTCCAGTATTTCTGTTGGTTTTCACGCCAGTCGAGATGGGCTTGATCCTCATGGGACGGAGCACCGGAGACGAGCGCAAATACCGGACCCGCGAGCTGGCTGAAAACGTTGGCGGCAAGCTTGCCTTCAACTTCCTGCAGCTTGGCCATAACCTGGGCCTGCTCCTCCATGTTTGTCTGCATGATTTGGCCGTACTCTTCGATCAACGGCTTGGCCGCTTCCTGAAGCTCCGCCATTACATCTTCTTTGGAGTAAGGCTTCCCAGCGACCTTCTCATCGATCTCCTCGGCCTTTACCGGTTCGCCGTTGTACAACAACTCCGCGATAATGCCGACCTGGTTTTCTTCCATCTGCTGCACGTTGATGCGAACGCCCCACTCGCCCTTGATCTTGATCTTGGCGGCTTTGCGGTCGATGGCCTTCTGGCGGTCGGCGACGTTTGCCTGCAGGCTGCCCATAAGCTTCTTTTTCATCTGGGCGTACTGACCGGTAGAGAAAACCTGCTGCAGCATGGGGCCTGCATTATCGAGCACGGCGTTAACACCGGCCTCGAACTCAATGCCTTCACCGCTTTGCATTTCAAGGATGGTCGGCTCTTCCGGATTTTCGAGGTTGGTCACCGCGACGACATCGGGGGGAGTCGGCCGTTGGGAGGCAATTTTCGGAAGCTCCTGTCGGATTGCGGTTTCACGTCCTGTTCCACCGGCACCGGAAATAATCAAGTTGTACTGCTTGTCCCACATCGTGAGACCGAAACGAATGGCTTCAAGAGCGGCGTCCTGACCGACCACTCCCTTAACGCTTTTCTTCGCTTCGGTTGCCTTCTCCGGCAGATACTCCTTATTAGGAGACCAGCGGACATCCTTGCCTCTTAAGAGAAATTGATCGGTGTCGAGCCGCTCTGCTTTGGGACGGGCATTTTCGGCTTTATTCGCGGCCCACTTTCGAAGCTTCGAGCCAACCGAACGCCTGGAAAGCCATGCGTAAAAACCGGAAACCTTCGCAGCTTCCTGCTGCGGCTTTGCTGTTCCATCAAAAACCTTGCCGACCCCGCCACTACCGTTGTGTAGGCTCGCGCTAAAAGCGAGCAGATCACGCTTCGCCGCGCCATCAGGCATTTTCTCTGCGAGCGTCTGAACGTCCTTGGCTGAATTCGCTTCTCCGAATTCCTGAAGCAGTTTCGCTGCGCCGGGGACCTTCTGAATTTCGTTGATCATTCCGATCACAGCATTGCGTTCAACGGCCTGGACTTGGGAAGCCGCCTGCGGCTGGATTACGGGGGAGACCTGAACCTGCGCTTGGACTGCGGGGGAGAGGGAGGTTTGAGCAATGATGCCGTCTTGGGGGACCACCAGGTTTGTTGCGGCGAGACCGGGGGAGACGGTCACGTTCATGGAACCAAGAACGGTTGAATTAATGCCTGGAACGGAAGTTACAGGCGCACCAGCGGATAGGCCCATATTGACCTTGCCGAGAGATACGGTGCCGACAGGCCCCGCGATCGCTCCTCCAGGTCCGCCGAGCATTAAGAGCGCGGCTAAAATCGTTGAAATTATTTGCTTCCCCATATAACTGCTCCCCTGTACTGCTGAAATAGACTTGTCCCTTCGGTCCATAGTTAATTTTAGACCTTGATCTAAATCAATGAATGGGCCATAAGGCGAGGAAACTTTGATAAAAGGTCCTATTTCTGTCGGGGCCCTACGGACTACATGTATTTGCTAGAGTTTTCCGGTGATTCTCTCAATCTTGGTTGCTTTCCACATTCTAGGCCTAGCCCTTTGGTTGGGGGGCCTATGGGGGACATCCCGTGTAATCGAGATGCGCCATGATCTGCCGAGCGTCCCTTCAGAGGCCCTCGCGGGCATCGAATACGAACTCCTCTACCGCCTGGTCCATCCCGGGATGGGGTTGGCCTTAGGCTGCGGAATCGCGATGTTCGCGTGGGCCCCCGGACACTATAGCGCCCAGGGCTGGTTTGTTTTAAAGCTTATTCTCACGGCCATGCTTGTGGCAGTGACCATTTGGATGATGAAGGCACGCCGCGGCCCTGAAGGCGGCGTCTCACCGAAAAGGCTACAGTTCGCCCGGAACTTCGCAGTCGCCGTCGCAACCGTTGCTTTATTGAGTGCGACTGTACGGCCTTTCTAGGGACTAAGTCCTTAGTTGTTTAGTTGTTCTGTTTGAACAACTAAACAACTAAGGACTTAGTCCCTATTGAGTTAAAGAACAACCCACCGGACCGTCTTAATCCCGTCTACCTTCTTAAGCGCGCTGAGCACAGCGTCCGTGGGCTGCTCATCAAGCGTGATCACCATCACAGCCTCACCGAGGGCGGAATGACGCCCCACCCGCATGTCGGCAATATTGATCTTATGATCTCCCAGGAGGGACCCGACATGTCCGATGATGCCCGGAGCATCGGTGTTTGTAAGAACCAGCATTTGGCCTTCAGGACTCACATCTACGAAGAGTTCATCGAGCCGTACGATACGAAGCTTCCCATCGTCACCGACGGTTCCGGAAACACTGCGCTCGCCTTTATCCGTCACGGCAGTCACCGTCAATAAACGGGCGTACCCTTCAGGAGAAGGAGCCGTGGTTTCGGAAATCTCAATGCCGCGTTCCATCGCTAGAATGGGGGTATTAATGAAGGAAAGCTTCACGTCCATAATAGTCGAAAGCGCGCCTTTGACGACTGCAACCGACAGGGGACGCCGGGCGCCGTCAGGGAACTGCCCGTGGAAGCGGCACTTCACTCCCTTCAGACCGGAATCGAGCGTCTGACCTAAAAAGCGGCCTAGCTTGTCCGCCAAATCCAACGTGGCTCCCAGTGCCTCCAGTTGATCGGGATCGAAGCCGGGTAGATTAATCGCGTTGCGTGCGAGACCTTTCGCGCGGAATTCAAGGACACTCTTGGACAGTTCCTCGGCGACCTTGTATTGCGCTTCTGTCGTCGACGCACCCAGATGGGGAGTGAGTACAACATTGGAAAGCCCGCGAAACTTGGAATCTTCCTTCAAAGGCTCTCCGTCATAAACATCCAGAGCGGCCCCGCCGATTGTCCCGTCTTTAAGCGCCTCAAAGAGATCATCCTCAACGATCAGCTCTCCCCGGGCGCAGTTAATGAGACGCGCACCTGTTTTGAACCATTTCAATGATTTCGCATCAATAATCCCGCGCGTTTTTTCGGTCACCGGCATATGCAGAGAGACGTAATCCGAATTTTCAAGCAGGGGTTTAAAATCGGAAAGCGTCACCCCGAATTGTTCCGCCTGCTCTTCTGATATAAAGGGATCGTACGCGAGAACCTTCATCCCGAACGCACGGGCGCGCTTCGCGACTTCACGGCCGATGCGGCCGAATCCGGCAAGTCCCAAGGTTTTTCCCTGAAGCTCGGTTCCCATCCATTTCGAACGGTCCCAACCGCCGGCTTTCATGCACGCATCCGCATGGGGGATATTTCGCGCTAAGGATAACATCAAGCCGAACGTATGCTCGCAAGCGGAAATAGTATTTGCAGCGGGGGCGTTGACGACCGCAATTCCCCGACGGGACGCTCCATCCACATCGATATTATCAACGCCGACGCCGGCACGTCCGATCAACTTAAGAGCCCCTGCTTTCTCGAGCCAATCCGCCGTAATCTTGGTTTCAGAACGGACCAACCATGCCTCGGCCTTGGGAACCTCGGTTTCTAAAGTTTCGGGCGAGGGCTTTACGGCCATCACGAGTTCGCAATTAGCATCCTGCTCAAGCGGTTCAAGACCCTTCGGGTCGATTTTGTCGGTCACTAGAATGCGGAACTTGCTCATCGTCTCTCCTTGAGTTGACGCAGTTTAAAGCCGTTTATCGAGGGCGGCTAACCCGCGCTCGACGTCTGCCTTTTGAATATACCCCATATGGGCGATCCGTACAATTTTTCCAGACAATTCCGCCTGGCCTCCGGCGATTGAAATATTATCTTCCGCGAGAATCGATTGGACCAAGGCCTGTCCATCCACCCCATCGGGCATCACAATCCCGGTTAGAATATCGGCCGGATTCTTGGCAAAAAGGGTCCAGCCCCGCTTTTCAACCTCGGATCGAGTAAAGGAAGCCAGATCGGCCGTACGCTTCCAAATGTTCTCCAGACCCTCTTCAGTAATCAACCGCAGAGCTTCCTCTTGAGCCAGGATAATGTTGACGGCCGGTGTATAGGGGGATTGGCCTTTTTCGGCCGCACACCGCATGGCCGTCCAATCGAAATAAAATCTCGGAAGCTTGGCTTCGGCTACCGCCTTCCAGGCATTTTCAGACACCGAAAAAAAGGAGAGACCGGGGGGAGCCATCAGTCCCTTTTGCGAACCTGCAATGACGACATCTAAATCCCAGGCATCGGTCTCAAGCTCCTCTGCCGCAAGCCCTGAAATCGCATCGACAACAATCAGCGCGTCGGAATTGTCCCGAATAACCTCGGAGATCCCGGCGATATCGTTTACGATCCCTGTCGATGTATCGGTATGCTGAAGGAAAACCGCTTTCAAGTCCGGGAACATCAGCAGTTGGTTCCTGAGTTTATCCGGATCAAGCGCCCTGCCCTTTTCAGCGGATATCACAACCGGATCCAACCCGTACGCCCGGAGAATTTTCAAGAACCGCTCGCCGAAAATTCCCGTCACGCACACAAGAGCCTTGTCGCCGGGAGATAAAAGATTCGCAACCGCTGATTCCATTCCGGCGGAACCGGAAGCTGTTACCATCAGGACATCGTTCTTTGTTCGATAAACAGTCTTCAGCTTCTCAAGGCACGAAACGAACATCTCGCTGAAAGCCTTTGTCCGATGATGGATCATCGGTTCTGCAAGTTTTTTAGAAACCGAGGGGGGCAGCGGTGTTGGTCCGGGGGCGAGAAGCGTGTAGTCCACCGCAGTTACGCGGTCGGGGCGGTATAGCCGCCCTCTCCGGTCTTAGGCCGGCTGCCTTTCCAAGCGGTGCGGCGGGTCTTTGACTTGGCGGCTCGGACAGCAGGCGCCAAGGCGCGGTCCAACACTTCACTAATATGGCTCACCCCGATCATATCAAGATCGGCCTGCACATCTTTAGGGATCTCTTCAAGATCCTTTCGATTCAGTTCGGGATAGAGAATAGTTTTTAGACCCATACGATGGGCTGCCATGACCTTGTCTTTCAGGCCCCCGATCGGAAGAACACGCCCGCGCAGGGTAATCTCACCGGTCATCCCGATCCCGTCACGCACGGGACGTCCTGTCAATTGGCTTGCGATTGCCGTCGCCATAGCAATTCCAGCAGAAGGACCGTCTTTCGGAATTGCACCTTCGGGAACGTGAATATGGAAATTGAGTTTCGAGAAGGATTCGATATCGATATCGAGTTGATCCGCAACCGATTTCACATACGATACCGCGGCCTTGGCCGACTCCTGCATCGTTGTCCCCAATCGTCCCGTCAGGAGGATATCGCCCTTCCCTCCGGAAGTAATAACCTCAATGGCAAGGATCGATCCGCCCACCTCACTCCACGCCAGACCGGTCGAGACCCCAACCCCGTTATGGGATTTATCCTCGGGTGAAAATTTCGGGATGCCGAGCATCTTCTGCACGTTTGCGGCAGTGACCTTAACCGTCTTAATATTCTTTTCCACGACCTGCCGCGCAGTCCGGCGGCACAGTGTGGCGAGTTCACGCTCAAGACTTCGCACGCCGGCTTCGCGGGTATATTCCTGCATGATGCGCACGAGGGCGTCATCGGTGACCGTGAGCTGGGTTTTTTTAAGACCGTGAACTTTAACCTGCTTGGGGAACAAGTGCCCGGTCGCGATCCGTGCTTTCTCCTGATGGGTGTAGCCGGAGAAACGGATAATTTCAAGACGATCCTGAAGCGGGATCGGAACCCCTTCCAGCGTGTTTGCCGTGCAGATAAAAAGAACCTTCGACAAATCGAATTCGGTGTCGAGATAATGATCCGCGAACGTATTGTTCTGCTCGGGATC
>JBFIEP010000160.1:0-6121 GCA_041603335.1 Elusimicrobiota bacterium
ATCTTTACGGGGGAAAAACGTCTCGGGAGATTCGAGATGGAATTGCCGAACGAATCCTATCTTTCTTCACCCTCGGTCATATGGTTTATGTTGTCGGTCATAGTTTGGGAAGCGTGTATGCCTTTGACGCGGTCAACGATTTGATTAAGGCAGGGTTGCTTGATCCCAATAATCGAAGAACTTGGCCAGTTCATGGCTTACTTACGATCGGATCTCCATTGGGATTGAAAATGTTTAAAAGACGAGGTCGAAGCGCGTTGGCTGATATTGGAAACGGACGACCGAAGTTCCGATGGCGAAATGTGTGGGATCCATCGGATCCGGTCGTGTCGGGAAATGCTTATGGTAAATCGCGAGTGAAATATAACATTGCTCAGGGATACCCCAATGCAAAAGAAAGAGGATGGGAGGTTCGAGATAGGGTGGTAAGTACGGGAAAGACACACCTTATGGCACATACTGCAATTTGGTCGAGCCCTCAGGTTATTGCTGAGCTCATCTCGTTAGTTTCCAAATGAAAATCAAGCTGATAATAGGCCTTCTCGCGATCAACTCTTATGGGTGTGCTTCACATCACTACTACGAGGGGAGAATTAAGGCGGCCGATTCGATGGGAGCAATCCAGGAGCATCTTCTTTATTGGGGTGGGACCAAGAAAAAAGGATGGTTTGACACCGTCGATGGGTCGATCCAATTGCAATCAGGATGTAGTCTGGATATACAGGTTTATTCGCCGGGTGAAGAGGGTTTAGTTTTTGGGAAACGGGAAACAGATATGAAGAAAATTGAAGGACCGGGATGTGGAAAGGTGATGGGCTTTACCGATATAAAATCTATTCCTGAGGGCCCGCTTGAAATTAGTGTGCTTTGTGAGCCTGAAGTGAATGAATTCGCGGTCGGGGATACAAACCGATATCTTGCCGCCCGAAAAGAGAATTACCGATTCACGATTAAAAAGCGAAATGTAAAAGATCCGGTTGCTGAAGGACCGCAGCGTCCCGCTTGCACCCCTTAATAACCCCGTTTGCCCTCATCATTCGTTCCCTGACAAGGCGCTTTTAAGCGAGTTCGTACCACGATCCGCGGCCCGTCCCCTTGCGTATTAATCGTCCGGATTTGACGAGGTCGCGAAGGTGTACCTTGAGCGTGTTCCTATTGGCTCCCGTGCTTTTAACAGCATCTTTCATCGTCAGCCGACCATGATCGCGCGCCAGTTCTACGAGTTGGCTTGATAGTTGGGGAAGTGCGGCTATCTCTTTTTCGTGCTCCATCTTCCGCGCGAGAGTGTTTTTCTGTGCGGTAAGGCAGTTGAGGAAAAACTTCGCCCAGGGGAGTAGGGCGTCTTCGGTTTGGGCGGTTCTGAGCGCCTTGTAGTATTCGATCTTATTGTCTTCGATAATTTTTTCCATGGAGCTATAGGGCACGTACGCATAGCCGCTGCGCAGCAGCAGCAATGTCGTCAACGCGCGCGAGAGTCTGCCGTTACCGTCCTGAAACGGATGGATCGCGAGAAAGCGCAGCACGAACGCAGCGATGACTAAGAGGGGATGATGCTCCTGACCTTCAAGGGCATGGCGCGTCTGCCCGATGAGTGATTCCATTTCGCCCGGCGTCTCAAACGGCGTCGCCGTTTTGAAGACGACGCCAAGTCTTTTCTTATCGGCATCGAACGCTTCCACATCATTGGGGAGTTTTTTGTACTCCCCGCGGTGTCTCTCGTCTTTTCGGGAATGCTTGAGGAGTACGCCGTGGAGCTGCTTGATATGGTTTTCGGTCAAGGAGATTTCATCCCAGGAGTTGAAAATCATCTCCATGAGTTCTCCGTAACCGACGACTTCCTGTTCGTCGCGGGTTTTAAACGTATGAATCCGGACTCCGGAGAGAAGCCGCTCGACTTCTTTATCGGTTAGCTTGACGCCTTCGATCCGGGTCGAGGATCCCGTCGATTCGATCGTCGCAATTTTGCGCAGTGTCAGCAGTCTGTCCGGTGCGGCCTTCCCAAGGGCCTGCCAACGCCCTTTGAATTCATCGATTTCTGCGATTTTACGCAGCAGTTGAGGCGTTATTTTGATTTTAGAAAGCATGTTCATCTTGAGTACCCAGTAATACACCCATTTTATACCCATAAATAGGATTAGATGCAACTTTTATGGGTAATATTGGGTGTATTTATGGGTGTATTGCATAGTTCCGCATTTGAGTCTTCGAGCCCGCTTGCCCTATTTGATATCCCCGACTATCCTTAGGTTTAAGGCGAAGGTCTTTAGGCCAAAACTGTGATTGAGCCGACTTCCTTTGTGGGGGAGATTCCTTTATTAAAACCCTTGAAATAAATCGACTTTTTGATAATAATATCGAAATACCGATATCTTTATCGATATTTCGATATGAAAAATAAAAAGAACAATAATTTAAAGCTTTTAATCGCTGGTAAGGTCCGCCTTCTGCGACAAGAACGTCGCTGGACGCAGAGCCAATTGGCGAAGCTATTAGGACTTTCCCAGAACAGATTATCTGAATTGGAACGCGGGCAGGGATCGTTTTCTGCGGAGAATTTTTTAATTCTGCTTCGTGAATTTAACCTCCCGGTTTCGTATTTTGCGGAAACGAAGAGCGCAAGCGCCGATCAGCTGCAGAACGCGTTAGCCCGTTTGGGTGCCGGGCATCTCCTGGAGGTCCAAGACGTTCTTCCCTCGGAAGAATTGCAGGATGTTTTATCTGTTATCAAAGAAACGATTGTCGATGGAAAGTCTTCGCGACAGATCGCCGCACTGGCCCCGGTTATTGTCAATCATGCGGGAAAAATAAGTTTTGGTCGCTTACGGGAAGACCTTGAAAGGATCGGACTCGGACGTCGGCTTGCGTGGGTGCTTGATAACACAAGTGAGGCTGTTAAGTTCGAGTTGGACGGTGTGTCCTTGTCGCGACGGCAACGTATTCTCTATCGAAAAACTGTGACCATCCTCGAGCGCTTCTTGGAAAACTGGTTCCTGTTTGCATCCGATCAAGCCGATAAGCATGATGAAGTTATCGACAGCAGTCTCGTGACCCCAGAAAGTATCGCGGAGGCTCGTGAGGGGAACTCTCCGGTGTCGAAAAAATGGAATGTCATTAGTCGAATGGAGATTCAAGATTTTATTAAGGCGTTAGAGGCAGCGCATGGACAGGGTTGAAAGTTTCTTGCGCGACCTTGATGCACGCTGGACTGGGGTCGGCAATCCAATTGACCTAAAAGTGATCGGTGCGTCGGCGCTAACATTGCAGCTCGGTTACGAGCGCGGAACCCAGGACACGGATGTCTTGGAGGTAGAAGGCGTAACTAAAGATCTGCTCGAAATCGCAGAAAAAGGAAGCGATCTGCATAGGCGGCATAATCTCTATCTTCAGGTCGTTGGAGAGGCTATCCTCTTCCTCCCGCAAAAACCGAATTTCCAAAAGAAATTTTCTCTGGAAAAAATAACCGTTTGGGTGCTGGATCCCGTTGATATTGCGTTGAGCAAATTGGCGCGTTATCATGCTGATGATGCGGACGATATCGAAATGTTAGTGGGAGAGGGCCACGTTGATCATGATCAGCTAGTTGAAAGGTTTCGTGCGGCGGTGGACTGGTATTCTATGGACGCTCGAGTTGCGAAGCTTCCCAGGTTTTTGAAAAACCTCCATAAAGTAGAGCGCGACTATTTCGATGTAGAAAAAACGGATATCGAATTGCCGGAGGCTCAATGAGAATCCGTTCTCTGCGCATGGAAGGCGTTTCCTTCTCGTATGGCCGCACGAAAATTCTAAACAGCGCCCGCCTGCACTTTAAGGGAGGGGAGATCACCGCTGTCCTCGGCCCCTCGGGATCGGGAAAAAGCACGCTCATTAAGTGTTTATCGACCGTTCTTAAGCCCGGTGAGGGCAAGGTCACTGCCGACGGCAAGGACCTGTGGGATGATCTCGATGCGTTTCGCCTGCAGCTTGGTTATGTCCCGCAGGACGATGTGATTCACCGGCAATTGAAGGTGGAAGACGCGCTTTATTATTCGGGCATGCTGCGCCTGCGCCGCTATGACACCGATTCGGTTCTAAAGGCCCGAATCGAAACCGTTCTTGCCGGGCTCGGACTAGAGGAACGCCGGCATCTGCGCGTACGGAGTTTGTCGGGAGGACAGCGCAAGCGCGTGAACATCGGCGTCGAGCTGCTGTCTGATCCCCAGGTGCTTATTCTCGATGAGCCGGCCTCGGGGCTTGATCCCGCCATCGAGGAAGATCTCATTAAATTGCTGCGCCGCATGGCGGATGCCGGACGAACGATTGTGCTGACCACCCATTCAATGGAGCGCTTGGAAGACTACGATAAGCTCGTTCTTGTCGCCGCCGGCCGCGTGATGTTTTCCGGCCCCCCTGAAAAACTCGCCGAACATTTTGAAGTAGACGATCCGTCGGATGTGTATCGCGCATTACGGGATCGAAGCCTGGACGAGTGGGAAAGCCGCTACCGGAGTTCGCGCTGGGCTAACGAGGAGGAAGCGTGAGTGTGCGTTCCGTCTTCAGCGTTCAGTTCGATGCCCTGGTGGGCCGGACGATCGCGGTGCGCGCGGGGGCTGCGGGAACGCTGCTCATGCTTCTTGTGCAGGCGCCGATCATCGGGGGATTTATCGGCCTTGCCTGGCAGGGCGAGCAGGCGATGCCCGCGACCTATTTCATTATGTCGGTTGCCGCGTTGTGGATGGGGTGTTTAAATGCGTGCACGGAAATCGTGTCGGAACGGGCGGTCTTTGAACGGGAGCGGATGTTTCAATTAGACATCCGGGCGTATCTCTTATCGAAAGCCATCGTGCTTGCCGGATTGAGCGGACTGCAGGCAGGCCTGCTTCTGCTCGCGCAGGGACAGCTCATGCATTTAAAAACGGGGCTTTTAATTCAGTTTCTCGCCTGGTTGATGCTGACGGCGACGGGAACCGCGGCGTCGGGCTTGGGGCTTTTGATCTCGTCGTTTTCCCGGTCGGCGTATGGGGCCGTTGTCGTGGTTCCGATCGTGCTGATCCCCCAGGTCGTGTTCTCGGAAATCCTCCTTCAAACGAATATCGACAAATTGTGGCCGTCGCGTATTGAGGCGTTTACGTTGACGAAGTGGTGCTATGAGGCGCTCTTCGACCTGCATGATGAGGTAGAATGGCTCGTGCAGTTTAAGTCCTTGATGGTGCTTTTTGCATTTGGCGCGGTGTTTCTCGCTTTATCGGCCGCGAAGCTAAGGTGGGATGATCGAACATGAAAAAATTTCTAGTTCTTGTGATTATTCTTGGTTCCGCCATCGGCGCGGGTTTCCTCGCGATGCGGGGTCAGTTGCCCGGTGTTGAAACCGAAACCGGCACTCTCCTGAAAAAATCGACTCGATTTTTGGAATGCTTGAAATTCAAGGAATTTCAAGAGGCGGCACGCTACCACTCCCCGGAAGATCTCAAAAAGAATAAGGACATTCCGAAGCTGCTTGAGAATTTCTTTATGATCCCGCACGAGTCGCTCGACATTCAGGATGTTTCAATTGATTTTGTGGACTTCGATTCAACCGGTCAGCTCGCGAAGGTGAAGACAACCACGACGGTGCTGGTCCTCAATAAGAAGGAAAAGCGAAACGTTGAATCGATGCTCTATTGGAAGAAAGACGGCGATCTGTGGTATTTGGACATGCGCACAACACTTGAGCGCGGTTCCGGCCGCGTGCCGCGCTAAATACACTTCCTCCATCCGGGAATTTGGGCCTATGATGTTTTTTGACAGTCAGGCCCTTGCCTATCAGGCGAAGAAAGACAACACTTAAATACATGAGTTTTTCAGCGCTTCTGTTAGGGTTGGCGCTGGCGGCACCTGTTTGTTGGGGTGAGCGCCAGAGAACCGATCATACCGGGACTTCCTCGATCAGCTACGAACAGAAAAAAAACCTCAATTATATCCCCAGCGTTTACTCGGATAAGCGTGAGGAGAAGGATCGCGATTTTACCGGGGATCCCGATCGGGAGGATTTAATCACGATGGTCGGGCATGTCGCCGATATTATCGCCGACCGTAATATTCCCAAGGACAATCTTCCGGGCGTCGACCTCTTCATGGACAAGCTTCAGGAAGAGATGAAGCAGGG
>JBFIEP010000161.1:0-6109 GCA_041603335.1 Elusimicrobiota bacterium
CGCCCCGATAGCGCCTCCCAGGATCCAGGCGGTCAGCGTCGCGAAGAAGAGGAGAATTGTCGACCCTGCCCCCGCGAGAACCGCATAGCCGAGACCGGTTTGAACGAGGCCCAGCCAGATCCCTGTTAGTACGATCCGTTTATTCATGGAGTCTCGGCAGCTGCCATCGGGCGAGAGTGAGAGCGGGCAAAAGGCGGCGTTTTGAGAGCGGCTTTATTCCTAGAGTTTCGAGGCGCTCGCGTACAAACGGTCCCGAACCTATTTCGACACGTCCAAGGTGCAGTGTTTTATAAGCGTCTGTAACGGCTTCCGGTTGAAAGGGCAGGCTTTGCGCAGAGGCGTAGAGGAATGACAGCCCTACCGAATCGGAGGTGGTTATGAAAATCTCACCAAAAACTTTCGCAGCGGACGCGGCAATCGCGCCCCCGACAGGGCCTGTCCAACTGTAGCTGCAAAGACTGAGCGACGCGATCCCGTTGGGTTTAAGACGTGAAGCGACTAATCGATAAAATCCCGGCGTGTAGAGCATTGCCGTTCTAAGATGGAAGGGTGCTGGGATATCCAGAGCGATTACGTCGAAGTGATTTTTGGGGAGTTGTCGAAGCACCCGGCGCGCGTCTCCATATAAGACATTCACAACTCCGGGCTTTAGGCCGTGTTCCTCTTGAAAATATTCAAACCCCAATCTTGCCACCTCGGCGTCGAGTTCAATGACTGTCACCTTGTAGCCCAGTTTTTTCAGTTTGGCTGAGGAGGAAAAACTCCCGCTGCCGACGACGAGCGCGTTTTGCCGTCGTTCTGCCGCCAAGAGCATTCCGGGAACTTCCGACAGTGCACTGTTAAACGCGGTTAGGTCGCCGGAGCGAAAGAAAGGAACTCCGTCGAGGAACAGGGAGCGGCCTTCTTCCGAATCGATGATGTCGATGCGCTGAAACGGGGAATAAGCGGTCGCGACCGGACGGATGCCGCGAAGGTTGTGATAGCCCGAGTAGAAGAGTCGCGACGCGTTGTAGTCCAGTAATGGATAGGCCGTTGTGAGTAGGATCGCTGCGATCGCCGCCGCGACAGTTGCTGTCCGGCGTTTAAATGTACGGTGAACCAGATATGCGAGAAGAGTCCAAAATAAGGCGAGGGCCCAGCGCCAGCCAGGGGAGAACGCGAAAACCAATAGCATGGCGATGGCTCCCAGCGACTCTAATGCGTAAAAGCGGGGAAGGTGTGTCGCGTCTTTGGATAGTCGCGGAAGGATAGTCGCGAGCCAGCCCGAAACGAAACCCGGGATCGTTAGACCGAGGATGAGGGCTGCCGCCAGTTCGATTTGAAACCCTGATAGCAGGCCCACGAGCAATCGAATGGATAATGGAGTGAGCGCGAGGAAAATTAGGGAGCCAAGTCCCCAGAACCGAAGGAAACGAAGGTCCACGCGGGCCGCAAGGCTATAGCCGACACTGAGTCCCGCGACCGTTGTGAGGGTTGCCGCTACCGCTGTTAATTCGGTCGCAAAAAACGTCGACCCGATTTCACGAACAATTATTATTTGCCCGGCGAGCAAGGCGGCTCCCGCAGCAAGAGCTAAATGATCGTCCTGGTTAAGCGGCATGGACAACCTCGGGAGATTGGCTCCATGCACGCCAGGTCCCGGCGCCTAGGATCAGCGCACCGCCTAAAAGCGCCAGAATGCCGGTGCGTTCGCCATGAATGAGCCATGCCCAAATCGGATTGAGGGCGGGTTCAAGCATGAGCAGCAGCGACGCCTCCGCAGCGGGTACCGAGCGGAATGCCGCTGTTAGAGACGCGTAGGCCAGTCCGATTTGGACGATCCCAAGATACGCGAGAATGGCCAGGGCCGCCGGGGCTGCATCCAGGGGGACGCCGCCTAGAGGCAGCGCCGCGATGAACGCGAGTAAATTCCCCCAAAGTGCCGCACGTGCTCCGCCGAAGCCGTCTTCGTCTTCCCGCGCGGTCCACCGCAATCCCATGAGAGTGAGCGACCAGGTGACGCCGGCGGCAATCCCGAGGGCGTTGCCGAGTGCGGGGTTCGGGGCGGTACTTTGGGCGGGGGGAAGTCCGATGAGAAAAAAGCCGAGACCTGCGGCGGTGATGAGAAGTTGAATCCAATCCCGGCGGGTATTGGTTTCTCCGAGTAATTTTTGCGAGAGCAAAAGAATGTAGATGGGCGCTGTCGATTGCAGGAAGATCGCGTTTGCGGCAGTCGTGGTCTTGTTGGCAAGCACGAAGAGTATGAGTGTCGCCGCATAGGAAATCGCAACAAGCAGGGTTGAACGTTTGGGTAGTTTGCGTGCAGCAGGAAGCAGCAGCAGGAGTGTGATCGCAGCGATTCCTGATCGCCAGCCGGCGACTGTCCACGCCTCTAGCGCGCAGGATTTTATTCCTGCGCCTCCGGTCGAAAATAGAAGCGCGGCGATAACAACACCGAGGCGGGAGTTCACCCGGCTATTCTACTTAGTCTTGGTCCTCGACTTCCGCTCGAAGGCGTTGGGATTCCCAGAGTTTGAAATACGCTTTGCCGCGTGCCATCAACTCATCGTGGGTTCCTTGTTCCACGATACGGCCTTTGTGGAAGACAACGATTTTATCGGAATTCTGAATCGTACTCAGTCGATGGGCGATCATGATTGTCGTCGTTTTGCCGCGTCGCTTTTCAACAGCATCCTGGATGCGGGTTTGCGTGAGGCCGTCGAGCGCCGCCGTGGGTTCATCCATGACGAGAATGTCCCAGGGTTTATCCGCGCCGACGAATAAACGGGCAATCAACAGCCGCTGTTTCTGACCGCCGGAAAGCTTGACGCCGCGTTCTCCGACCGGGGTTGCGTAGCCGACGCGCGTCACCCAGTCGTGCAGGTCGACTGACCGGGCCGCTTTAACGACCGTCTCGTACGGAACCTTTTGGTCGCCGGTGATATTGTCGAGGATGTTGAGTTTGTAGTCAATCGGAGCGTCGGAAGGGTTTATAACGCCGGCTTTGGCCAAGTGTTTGCGGGCGTCTAAAATGCGGGACTCGACCTGGATGATCGCCGCGTTAAGGGCGTCCTCGCCTTCTATCGCATTGAGGGCATGGTCATATCCGAATTCCACGATCTCATCGTGTATGCCGGCTTCCTCGGCAGCCTGCCAGATTTCCGCCTCGGTCGCTTCGGGGCGGAGGTAGGCAATATTGAACCCAACGCTTGCGGCAAAAGGAACGGGGTCCTGCAGGATCGTGCCGACCTTCCGGCGGAACTCGGTCTTATTGAGTGACGAGAGATCTTCTCCGTCGATTGTCACGCGGCCTTTGGGCAGCTTGTACATCCCGAGCAGAAGACGCGTCATCGTCGTCTTCCCGGAACCGCTGGATCCCACAAACGCGACGGACTCGCCGGCTTTGATGTCGAGGGTGACATCGTCGATGACGGTCTGCTGTTCTTCGTAGCCGAAGGAGACGCCTTCAAAGCGGATCGCGCGGCCGTTTTGGGACTCGGGGAGGACAACACCGTTTTCGTTGTAGTCCTCCTGCTTTTCACCCATGATCGTGTCGTATTTTCTCGCCGATCCCTGCATCTGCCGGAGCTGCACGTAGGTGCTGTAAATTCCCTCAACCGATTCCCGGAAAATATTCGCAAGCAGGAAGTAGGTCGTCGCTGCTGCAACGCCGATGCCTCCGACCGAGTTGTAAATGAAAACGACAGCGGCGAGAATTACAAGAATCTTGGCGGCGTCGTTCATCCACGCCTTCATCGCGCGGTAAGGCGCGCCGATCTTTGCGATCGCTCCTCCGCCTTCCATGTAGGTCTTCTGACTCCATTCTTCGATTTTCGCGAGTTCCTCGGTTTCATGTCCTGCGGCTTTCACGGTCGCAATGTTCGCCGTCGCCTGGGTGATGTGTCCCGTTAGTTTCGGTTTCAGTTTGGAGAAGAACCAGCGGTATACGAGTGAGTTCTTATTGGAATAGATGACGGCGGGGACGGCGAGGAAGAATGCGAGAAACGGGGCGATGCCGATTGTCATTTGCCAGTTTAAGTAGAACATTGCGCCGAGCGTGAGAACGAAGAACGCCCCGTGTTTGACGGTGTTGACGACGATATCGGTAGAGGCGCGTTGGATCGCGTAGATCGCTTCTGTTCCTGTTGCAATTACGTCTCCGGAGTTTTTGCGATCGTGCCATGACATCGGAAGCCGGAGTACGTGCTTCATGAACATGTCGTTGATGCCTTTCATAAGACGGTTTCCGACATCGTAGAGAATGCGGGTTGAAATGAGACTTAAGACGCCGACGACCGCGTAGGCTCCGATAATGATCCCGCCGTTGATCATGAAGTCCTGAATGACGGGATTGGAGAAGGCCTCATACCACGCGCCGCCGCCGGTTTTAAACGCCGCGGCGGCCTCTTCGAGCGGTCCCATGTTCCTCATCATTTTTCCTAAGAGGACGGGGGGGACCATGTAGGCAAAGGCGCTGACAATTGAGAGCGCCGAGGCGGATATGAGATGCCACTTTACGTTGATTCCTTGTTTGCCGAGCGTGCGTTTGAATTGCAGAATCCAGCTGATAGAATCCTTGATCGTGCGGCCCGCTTTGGCGATAGCGCGGAAAGGGGAGAGAAGGCGGTCCTTTATGGCGACGGGAGGTGCTTTTGGGGGGACGACCTTTTTGTGCTTCGTATCGGCGCCGTTTAAAACGGCGGGGGTAAGCCCTGATCGGCCTTGCATGGTGCGGCCGGCAACAACGGCGTCTTCGGTGTCGCGAAAGCCCCGGCCGGTGAAAAGCGTGTTTAGAGAAACCCGTTGAGCGGCAGGTGATTTCGCCTCGGTGATCGAGGCGACATTAGCGGTCAACGTTTCGCGGACGGGGGCTTTTGTCTCGGTTTTTGTGGTTCTTACCCGAGCAGTTGCGGGGGTGATTGTTTTAGGGGAAACGGTTAGACGCGGGGAGGCGATCAGTGCTTTTGAAACAGGAGTCGCCGTCTCGAAAATGACAGCGTCATTTAAGGTCGGAAGTGATCCTGTTAAGGAGGGAGAAATTGTCTGTCCCGGAGTTGCTAAATGGGAGCCAAGCGTCGGCAATCCTATTTTCCCGATGGCTATTGTGCCGTTAGCGGTTGCTGCGGTTTTTCCGAGGACTTTAGAAAAAGCACGGGTTGCGAAGGGGCCGGGCGCGGTAATAATGAGGGATGCAATAATGAGTGTAGAAAGGGGTTTTTTCATCTATAGACATTATATCAGGGGTCAATCTTTAGACCGTAGGCCCTACGCCCCGCCCGTACTAGGATAAAGGCCTAGGGGTTTTCAGGCGGCGACAGGTTCTCCGGAGACCTTGGAAAACGCGATTTTTTCATCCTTCGCGTCAGCCTGGATCGTGTCTCCGGAATGAACTTCCCCGGCAATGAGACGCTTCGCCAGCGGGTCGACGAGTGCGGTTTGAATCGCCCGCTTTAGAGGACGAGCCCCGAACGCTAGATCCGTGCCTTCCCGTACGAGTAGTTTCTTCGCGGCATCGGTAACCTGGAGTTTAACGCCTTTCTCGGAAAGACGGTGCATGACGTTCTTAAGCTGAACGTCGATAATTTTTTGAAGATGTGCATCTTCGAGCCGATGAAAGACAATGGTTTCATCAATACGGTTGAGGAATTCCGGGCGGAAATGGGTGCGGACCGCCTCCAGCACTGTTTCACGTTTCTCATCTTCCGTGCCGTCGCCTTGAATCGCTTCTGTTCCCAGGTTTGAGGTCATAATCACGACCGTATTGCGGAAATCAACGGTCCGTCCCTGTCCGTCTGTTAAGCGTCCGTCATCGAGCAGTTGGAGAAGAGCGTTGAAAACCTCCGGATGCGCCTTCTCAACTTCATCGAGAAGAATCACCGAGTACGGGCGGCGTCTAACCGCTTCGGTAAGTTGGCCGCCTTCTTCGTAGCCCACGTACCCGGGAGGAGCGCCCATCAAACGGCTGACGGCGTGCTTCTCCATGTATTCGCTCATGTCGAGACGTACCATCGCGCGTTCGTCATCAAAAAGAAATTCCGCAAGCGAACGTGCCAGTTCGGTTTTTCCCACGCCGGTTGGGCCGAGGAACAAGAAGGATCCTGTCGGTTGATTTTCGTCTGCGAGTCCTGAA
>JBFIEP010000162.1:0-6103 GCA_041603335.1 Elusimicrobiota bacterium
AAGGAAGCAGGTGAAGAAGAGGCCGAAGCTCCCCAGAAGCGTCCCCACCTCAACGTAGGTCGGGTAATACATCGTCCAGCTCGACGGCAGATAATCCCGATGGAGAGAAACCGTAATGATCACAAATCGTTCAAGCCACATCCCCACGTTAATAAGGATCGCGATCGGAAAAACCACCATCGGGTTCCGGCGCACCGACTTGACCCATAAAATCTGGGGTACCAATACGTTGCAGGTCACCATCATCGCGTAGAACCACCGGTAGGGGCCATGAATTCGATTCAGGAAAGCAAACTGCTCGTACTGATTGCCGCTGTACCATGCGACAAATAGTTCGGTCCCGTAGGCCAGTCCGACGATCATCGATGTTAAGATGACGATCTTGCACATCGCGTCGATATGGCGCAGCGTAATGTACTGCTCCAGACGCATGACCTTCCTGGCAATGATGATAAGCGTCAGTACCATTGCAAATCCCGAGAAGATCGCACCGCAGACAAAATACGGAGGGAAAATAGTCGTGTGCCAGCCCGGGATCACCGATGTGGCAAAGTCGAAACTAACGATCGTATGAACGGACACGACCAACGGCGTCGCCAACCCCGCAAGGAGGAGATATAAAACCTCATAGTGGGACCAACTCCGATTGGAGCCGTCCCATCCAAGGGACAAGACGGCGAATATCTTTTTCCGGATACCGCTCGCTCTATCGCGGACACTCGCCAGGTCGGGCCACAACCCCACATACCAAAACGTCGCCGAGATAATGAAATAGGTGCTGATCGCAAAAACGTCCCACAGCAGCGGCGAGCGGAAGTTAACCCACAACGGGCCCAAGGTATTCGGATACGGGAAGACCCAATAGGCCAGCCAGGGACGCCCCATATGAATCAACGGGAAAATCCCGGCGCACATCACCGCGAAGATGGTCATAGCTTCGGCGGACCGGTTGATGGAGGTTCGCCATTTCTGTCTAAAGAGAAATAGAATCGCGGAGATCAAGGTTCCGGCATGTCCGATACCGACCCAAAATACGAAGTTAGTAATATCCCAAGACCAACCGACGGTTTTATTCAGCCCCCACGTACCGATTCCCGTCCAAATTTGATGGACGACCATAATTTTCCCGATCAGCAAGGCCGTTAATGCCAACCCGAAGCCGACATACCACAAATACGTGGGGCCCGCTTCAAGCGGCTTGCAGACATCTTCGGTAATGGTCGCGAGGGATTTATTCCCATCGACCCAAGGCTGGCGCAGCTTAGAAATCGGGGCGCTCATACTTTCTTATTCCTTACCTTTGTCATGTAGAAAACGGATGGGGCGACCCCTAATTCGGAGAGGACGGCATAACTGCGGGGATCGCCGACCTTCTTGGAAATTTCGCTATTTTTATCGTTGATATCCCCGAAGACGATCGCATCAGCGGGGCAGCTCTGAGCGCACGCCGGCTTTACTTCTCCATCGGCGATCGGGCGGTTTTCCCCTTTTGCATCGGCCTTCGCCGATTGGACGCGCTGCACGCAGAACGAACATTTCTCCATAACGCCGCGGGAGCGAACCGTAATATCGGGGTTGAGCGCCATGTTTTGGGCTAAATCCTCATGGGCATAATCAAACCAATTGAAACGGCGGACCTTGTACGGACAGTTATTGGCGCAGTAGCGGGTCCCCACACAGCGGTTATAGACCTGCATGTTCATGCCTTCACTCGAATGCAGGGTCGCCAGCACCGGACACACTGTTTCACACGGTGCGTTATCGCAGTGCTGACACAGCATAGGTTGGAAGGCAGCTTCGCCTTCTTCATTGTAGTAACGGTCGATACGCAGCCAGTGCATATCCCGGCTCTTTCGAACCTCCGCTTTTCCGACAACCGGAACATTGTTCTCTATACCGCAAGCCGCGACACAGCCCGAACACCCTGTGCAGGCGTTCAAATCAATCGCCATGGCCCATTTCTGGCCGGGATACTCATGCTCCGGCCACAGGCTCGGTCCGGCTTCCAGAATATCTCCCCGGCCGCTGGTCGGGTCTTTGAAATAATCTTGGAGATTCGTTTCCTGAACCATCGGACGCCGTCTCCCCGTAATCGGGTCGGTCATGAGATCGTAGGTCTGGGTTTTTGCGAGAGCCGCCATCCTTTCGGTCTTTTCGACCATCACATCAAAAGTCCGCGAGATGGGATAAAGGTCCGTTCCGCCGAGTCCTTCCTGATCGATGGGGAACATTTTTTCCGTCGGGAAATTGGCCGCGACCGGTCCGGCCTTTGTTCGGCCATACCCGAGTGCGGCAGCGACGGTTCCAAGCGCTTGCCCGGGTTGGATATGAGCCGGCAGTTCCATGGATTTCCCGTTGGCCGACAAACGCACAACACGCCCTTCAACAATATCCAAGGACTTGGCATCTTCGGGTGCGAAAGACGCATGATTGCCCCAGGTCGTTTTTGCCATAGGGTCTGGAGTTTCGTGGAGCCACGGATTATTCGCTTGCCGTCCATCTCCAACGGAGACGCTCGGGTAAACGACCAATTCAAATGCGGACACGCTCCCCGGGGCCTGCACCGCAAGTTTAGCAACCGAGGCCGGGCGGAAATCCGGATTTTTGCTGCGGCGCTTCTCGACCACGAGCACTCCCTGCTTCAGCGTATCGTGCCACCGCTGGTCAAAATCCTTTCCCTTTAAATATTCTTTCTTCCACCGGGCGCGAAGGAAATCGTGAGCCGATTGAGGCGCCCCGGACCACGCCAATAACGATTCAACCGCGGATCGGGTTTTGTAGATCGGGGCGATCGTGGGCTGGGTCAAGGAGACCACCGCATCCACCGCCTCTGCATCGCCCCAAGATTCCAAGGCATGATGATCAGGAGCGACCAACTGACAGGCCGCCGCGGTTTCATCCAAACGGCCCGACATGGAGACTGTGAGTTTCGTACGGACTAAAAGTTCCTTCAAGCGTGCGCCGTCGGGGTGGTCGTAAACAGGATTGCCCGAAAGGAAAATCACGCCTCCGACCGAGCCTGCTGCCAACTCGGCCAGGAAACCATCGAAACCGCTGTCGTCGCCGGCCTTTTGGTGCCCGCGCGGATCCAAATCAAGTGTTTCCCCGTAATTACCGAGCATCGCGTTGATCAAATTGACCAAGGACTGAACCGCGATATCGTTGGAACCGCTAAGCACCAAACTGCGCCCGGCGGCCCGTACGAGTTGGGACGCCGTTTCATCAATCCTTGATGCGGCCAGCGGAGTTGCAGGCCCCGCAGGGGGTTTCGGTCCCTTCCAGCCCGTTTCCTTCGCCACCGACAACCCGATTTGCCGAAGTGTTTCATAATACGCGGAAGGTTTAATCGCCATGCGCAGGTCGGCGTTCGCGCCGGTTAAGGAATGGGCCGCTTCAAATTGAGCATGCCATGACATCGTGTCCCATTCATGATCGGGCTGGCGATTCGGAGCCCAATCCTTTGTGAACTCAACGGGTGAAATCCAGGACCCGAGGAAATCGGCGCCGACCGAGACGATGACTCGAGCCTTCCCGAGATGATACGCGGGCAGTGCGCGGACGCCGTGGGTCCGCTTGTGCGCGTCCAGGATCGCAGAAGCTGAAATCGAGTCATACTCCACGAGTTTTGAACCCTTCGTCTTTTTCAGGAACGCTTCGACAGCCGCTCTGAGAGTGGGGCTGACGATGGTTTCGCTGACAACAACAATTTTTTCCTTCTGCTTATCGACGCGGGCATCAATCTCGGACCATGCCGCCGGTTTCCCGCCGATGAGCGGCTGCTTCAGGCGCTCGGAGTCATACAGATCAAGGACAGAGGCCTGACCGCGGGCGCATAGCCCTCCCCGTGAAAGCGGATGCTCGGGGTTTCCCTCGAGCTTGATGGGGCGTCCGTCGCGTACCTTGGCGATGGCCCCGCAGGCGGCCGTACATGCTCCGCAAGTCGTCGCATACCACATCGTTTCACCGGGGAACACGCCTTCCGGCTGTTCCATCAAGGGGATAATCTTCTCTTTGGGGGGACGCAGTCCGCAGCCGCTCGCCGCTAACGCGGCGAAACTTGCCGACATTCCCTTCAAGAAGGAACCCCGTTTTACCAGGTCCTGCTTATCTTCGTCTTCTTGCTGTTTCTTATCCATCGGTTTATAGGTGACACGCCGCACAGTCTAGCGTCGCTCCGGCCCGCTTCCAATGAGCGGGAGCTTCGCTTGGTTTCTTGCGATGACATTCCACACACCATGCCATCGTTAATGGTGCCGCCTGGCGCATCCGTTCCATCGTCTCTACGGGGCCGTGGCATTCCTGACACTGCATATTGTTATTGACGTGCACCCGGTGGCTGAATTTCACGTAATCAGCCAAATCATGCACGCGTATCCACTCCAGTCTTTCCGCATTCGGCTTATCGCGGTTTTCCCATACATCCATCAGGAATTTGATGTCCTTCTCCCCTCGACCAGTGGGGTCTTCCTTGGGTTTCTTAACCGACTTATGGCAGTTCATGCAAATATTTGCCGGAGGGACGCCCGCGACATCACTTTTCTCCGCTGCATGGTGGCAGTATAAACAGGCGATCCGTAAAGTGCCGGCATGATTTTTATGGGAAAACTCCATGGGTTGAACCGGTTCATATCCCTGCTGTTCACTGGGATAACGATGGGTCGCCCTTCCTTGGAAAGACCAATACCCCGCCCCCAATGCCAGAACAAATACAAAGGCTGAAATGCGGACAAATCCCAAATGAAAGCAAACAGCCGCAAGAAGCAGAAGCACGCCCGACCCGACCAATCCCGGTACAAGAATCCCACTGTTCTCATTGGGCATTTGCAGCCGTTTATAGGGATCCTGCTCCGGGAGATCAAGGTCTTCCGGGCCGACCGGACCTTCGGAAGCGGCGCTGATATACTCCAACATGCCTTCGACATCGGCAGTACTCAAATTCAAATCTTCCATGCGGACGTTGTTGAATTTCTTGAGCATCTTTATCGCTTCTTCATCGGAATCGAGGTAGGCGCTGGGTTTTTGAATAAACCCGATCAGCCATTCGCGCTTGCGGCGCTGAGAGACCCGTTTCAAATCCGGACCGACGCGGTCCCCTTTCCCCACGGTGTGGCATTTCGCACATTTTTGCTGGAACATGCCGGCATAGCGCTTAAAGTCGGAATCCTCGTCTGCTCTAACGGGTGTAGCGAAAAATAGAACGAACAGAATCAGGATCTTCAAGAGAGGGGTACCACCGTGATGCAATCGGTAGGGCAAATCTGCGCACATTTCCCGCATCCCGTACATGCGTCGACCTTCACGAGAGGCGCCGCTCCCGGTCGATCCACCAAAATGGCGCGCGGTTTTTCGGGACACTTCACCTGGCAATAGTCGCATGGCTGGCCCTGTGCCGAATAACAGTCCGAGTCCCGAACGACAGCTGTTCCAATTCGGAGTAGTGAGTCCTGTTTTGGATGGAGCAGAGCTTTTGGCTTGCAGGCGTCGATGCAGTGGAGTGGTTCGCAAAATAGACAAGGATTTTCACCAGGTATTACTACTGGAGTAGGAGCAACACTTTTTCCAAGCTCTGGTCCCGCTTTCCGTATTACCCAATGGGGGCAGGCTTTAATGCAATCGTCACAGCTTGTACAGGTCGTAAGGAATTCGGCCTCTGGGAGTGCCCCGGGAGGGCGGACCCAAGCCGCTTCAGGGGCTGAAATTGCCGGCTTTGTGCTATCTTGGAATGCCTTTCCTGCCTCAACAGCTCCATCGGCAAGACCCACCACCATTTCCCCCGCCTGGCGGGCTAACACTGAGAAAAAATTCTTACGTGAACACGGCGTCTCGAAATCCATATTACATCGCCGAAACGCGCATCTCCATCGGCTGCATGAGCAGCCAGAGACTGAAGACACTAAACGCGATCATCGCTCCCAACATTGGAAGCTGGGCCTTAAATCCAAGCTTTAGATCGGGAATTAGGCGGCGCGTAGTCTTGGCCGAAATCCAAAGACTGTAGACATGCCCCACCAGCACAAAAATAACCTGAAGACCCCAGAGGCCTTCCAGGGTTACCCATGGGGGCTGTAGTGAGCCGGCTGTTCCGAAGAGGTTCCAACCCCAT
>JBFIEP010000163.1:0-6102 GCA_041603335.1 Elusimicrobiota bacterium
AAACGCGCCGGTGATGGCACCATCCTTACCGAGGAACATTCCCAATTCTCTTCCTCTGATTCCCAAGAGCGATGCTCCTGAGACAGCGGAACAGAAGACGCCCTGGGGAATCGACCGGGTCAACACGAAGAAGGCGTGGGAAACGACCCGCGGCGCAGGAGTGAAGGTCGCTGTGGTCGATACGGGAATCGACTTTGAGCATACCGATCTCAAGGTTGCCGGCGGCTTCAACACGATTGACCCCGAAGTCAGCTTCAAGGACGACAACGGACACGGCACACACGTAGCCGGCACCATCGCAGGAGTCGACAACGATGACGGTGTCGTTGGCGTCGCTCCCGATGTCACGCTCTACGGAGTCAAGGTTCTCAGCGCCAGCGGCGGCGGGACGTTCGCAGACGTCATCGAAGGGATTCAGTGGACCGTCGAAAACGGAATGGACATTGCCAACTTCAGCCTTGGCGCCTCACGGGGTACGCAAGCGCTGGAGGACGCGGTTAACGCCGCAGCCGAAGGGGGTGTCGCCATTATCGCGGCAGCCGGTAATTCCGGCCGCTCGGTCGGTTTCCCGGCGGCATATCCCAATGCCCTCGCAGTCGCAGCCTCTGACTCTAATGACAAGGTTGCGTATTTCTCAAGCCGCGGACCGGAAGTAGACGTCATCGCCCCCGGGGTCGGAATTAATTCGACCTGGATGGGCGGCGGCTACAAGAGCATCTCGGGGACCTCGATGGCAACGCCCCATGTTGCCGGACTCGCGGCGCTCGCGGTAGCTTCGCGCGGCATTGGCGGCATTGACGCGATCCGCAAGGCTCTGCGTGAGGCGGCCTCCCCCATGGGAGACGCCCCTCCGGAACAGCAGGGCGCGGGCATGGTTGATGCGGGACGCCTCGTTCAACAATAGACCCACGGCTTAAACAAAAACGCCCCGCCTGGTTACCCAGGCGGGGCGTTTTTTGTTTTTGGAAAGATCAGGCAGGCGAGGACGGAATTTTATCGGAGGTAGGCTCTCCGTTTGATTCGTGCCCCTTTAAAAGCTTCTTCACCATCTCGGTAAATTTGTCGATATCATAGGGCTTCGTTAAATACTCCGTGGCACCCGCAACCTTAGCGCCCTCGAGATCCTGGGTATAGGATTTGGACGTCACCACCAAAATCGGAAGCCCTTTGAATTTATCGTCCTCACGCAAGCGCTCGATCACTTCATAGCCATGCATGCGGGGCAGCATCAAATCAACGATAACGAGATCAGGGATTTGTACTTGGGCCTTATCCACCCCTAACTTGCCGTCAGGAGCATATTCGACATTAAGCCCTTCCTTACGAAGGATCGCAAGCATTAAATCAGCCGCTCCCTCATCATCTTCGATAACAAGTACTTTCGCGCTCATCGGATTAACGATAACAGTCGGGTAGAACCTTTGCAAGCCCTGCCTGCAAAAGTTGTTATTATTCATCCAATGGCCCAACAACGAAGCTTAATTGCAGGATTTGGCATTCTACTCGTGACCGCTTCAATTGGATTCGCGGGACGGCAACTGACCCCTCCCTTTCAGCCGGAAGTACCATCGTATCGAAGCAAAGGCCCGGCCGATGCCCCCATCACTATTACGGAGTTTTCAGATTTCCAATGCCCCGCCTGTCAGACGGTTGTCGGCCCGCTCCAGCAAATCCAAAAACTTTATCCCGGAAAAATCCGCATCGCCTTTAGCCATATGCCGTGGGACTTTCACCGTTGGGCGGCGAACGCCGCTGTCGCCGCCGATTGCGCCGGAAAGCAGGATAAGTTTTGGGAACTCCACGATATTTTATTCGCCAAGCAGCGCGCGTGGGCCCTCGCCACGGATGTCGAAACGAATAAAGCCGATATCAAGAAATTCGCGGAATCAATTGAACTCAATATGGACGATTGGAACGCGTGCATCAACGACCCCGCATCCGCGAAGGCGGTCGCTGACGAACTCAAGCGCAACCGCGATGCCTGGGTAAAGTCAACCCCGACGCTGGTCATCAACGGAAAACGGTTCATCGGATCCCAGCAATTACGCACGCTCGGTCTCAATCACATAGAAAATGAATTAGCAAAGGCGGGCGCGCTATGAGCAAAAAGAAAAAAGAAAAACAGAAAGAAGCGCACAAGCCCGAACCGTCCGCAGCGCCTGCAGAAACCGTTGACAGCCGATGGGAAATCGCCGGAACCGCCGCGCGCGTCATCGTCGGACTGATTTTCCTCGTCTCGGGAATTCAAAAATCCTTCGCAGCGCCCGAAGAGTTTGCGGCGATTATCGAGCAATATCAGATTCTCCCCCCAAACCGCATCCTCCTGTTTGCGACCGTGATTCCCTGGATAGAAGTTGCCCTCGGCCTCGCAATGGTTCTCGGCTACTGCACACGGACCGCTTCCCAAATTTCCAGCGGCTTTTTTATGATGTTTCTCTTCGCCCTCGGCTCGACCCTGCTTCGCGGGATAACACTCGAAAACTGCGGATGTTTCGGCGGGGGAATTCATCTCACGCAAGGCCAGGCGATGGGCCTGGACAGCCTTTTACTTTGCCTGTCATACTGTGCCTATCGCTTCGGGTCGGCCTACGCACCGCTCGACGCGTGGATTCAACGCGAGGCCTGAGAGGCAAGATGGGTGATAAAAAATTAATCCTGGCCGTCGATGATGACGCCTCCGTCTGCGAACTCTATGAGGGCGGACTCCCCACTCTCGGCTACGACGTCATTTGCGCCTCTTCCGGAAAGCGGGCCATGGAAGTTCTCGCGGGAAACATGCCCGACGTCATCCTCATGGACATCATGATGGCGGATCAAGACGGCATCAGCCTCACACGCGACATTCACTCCGATCCAAAATTTCAGGATATCCCAATTCTGATCGTCAGCGGTCTTTCCGATGCCGCGACACTCAACGACGCACTCCTCTTCGGAGCCGTCGACTACCTGGTTAAGCCGATTGATTTCGCGGTATTGAAATCAAAGCTTGAGCGGGTGCTGGCGCTTAAGAAATAAAAACACACCCAGCTGAAGGCTCATTACACACCCTGCTCCCGCCCTCCCTGTGAGGGAGGTTGGGCCCTCGCCAAAAAAAATAATTCTTGTTTAGGGACCCCCCAAAGCCCCCCACGGGGGCGCGGGAGCCGGGGGGAGCAGAATCCGTGTTTTTATTAGATTTCGCACCCAAAAAGACCTACTTTTCCGTTTTTAGCGACAAATCGCTTGCGAAAAATCAACTTTCATGGTATTTTAGCAATATAAGTCATTCCCGGAGGTCCACCGCCGATGCGCAAATATAAACCCGAATGGGTCATTTCCATGGCCGCGCTTTTAGCGGTCGCTATCGCCGGACTCTTCTTCCCCGAAGGAGACGCCCCAATCGCCGCAGGAACCATCGTCGCGGGCGACACGGCCTGGATGCTGACCGCCGCCGCACTGGTACTCCTCATGACCCCGGGGCTGTCTTTCTTTTACGGCGGCATGGTAAAAAAGAAGAACGTCATCTCCACCATGCTTCAAAGCTTTATCGCGATGGGAGTTGTCAGCGTATTATGGGTTGCCGTAGGATTCAGCCTCTCCTTCGGAGACAGCCTAGGCGGCTTTATCGGCCACCCATCCACCTTTCTTATGTTTCGCAATGTCGGAGCATCCCCGTCGGCAGTGTTTGCGACAACCATCCCGTTTGCACTATTTGCGCTGTTCCAACTCAAATTCGCGATCATCACGCCGGCACTCATCACGGGCTCATTCGCCGAGCGCGTGCGCTTCTCCTCCTACATGATCTTCATGGCCCTCTTCACAATCCTTGTTTACTGCCCCGTCGCCCACTGGACCTGGCACCCGGAAGGATTTCTAAACCAATGGGGCGTGCTCGATTTCGCGGGCGGCACGGTTGTTCACATGACCGCAGGATTTGCGGCGCTCGCGGGGGCATGGTTCCTCGGACCGCGCCGGGAACACAAGAAGGGCAGTTCGCACACTCCCGCAAACATTCCGTTCGTCTTACTCGGAACGGGGATGCTGTGGTTCGGCTGGTTCGGATTTAATGCGGGGTCAGCATTAAAGGCCGACGGCACCGCCGTTATGGCCTTCATGACAACAAACACAGCTTCTGCCGCAGCGATGCTGGCCTGGGTACTCTTTGACGCCGCACGCGGACGCCGCCCTTCAGCGATCGGCGCGGCGATTGGAGCCGTCGTCGGACTTGTCGCAATTACTCCGGCGGCCGGATTTGTTTCAATCGGATCAAGCGTCGCCATCGGTGTTGCCGCGAGCATGATCAGCAACCTTGCGGTACACTGGAAATCACAATCAACCCTTGATGACACGCTGGATGTTTTTCCGTGCCACGGCGTCGGCGGACTGGTCGGAATGCTCGCAACAGGCCTGCTAGCGAAAGAAGGCGGCTTCATAACAACAGGAGACCCCACCCTATTTATGAAGCACTGCGCCGCCGCGGTTCTAGTCGGCGCCTATTCGTTCGGGATGGCCTGGGCGATATACAAAGCGACGGACATGCTCGTCACATTCCGCGTCCGGCCGGATCAGGAAGAACTCGGCCTAGACCTCAGCCAACACGCCGAATCGTTTTAGCGCTTGAACTGACGTGTGGCTTCATAGAGCAGAACGCTGGCCGCGCACGAAGCGTTGAGACTAGCGACTCCATCTTTATGCTGCGGGATTCGCACAAGCTCGTCGCAATAGGTCTTCACCAGAGGGCGAATGCCCTTGCCTTCGGCCCCGATGACAAGAACCATCGGACGATTAAGCTTAACCTTCCAAGAAGGCGACCCGGCCCCATCGGCACCGTAGATCCAAAATCCCTCTTCCTTAAGCTTCTTCAAGCATTGCCCAAGATTCAGGACGCGAAACGAAGGAATCTTCTGGATCGCTCCTGCCGACGTCTGCAAAACAGTTTGAGAGATCGTCGCAGAACGGAATTCCGTCGTGATAATCGCCGAGGCACCGAAGCAATTGGCACTGCGGGCAATCGCGCCGAAATTATGCGGATCCTGGATTTCATCGAGCGCGACGATGATGGCTGCCTTCTTCTGGGCTGCGCTCAAACCTTCAATAAAATTATCAAGACTCTTCCCTTCCCGTTCAGAGACGTTGGCCGCCAGCCCCTGATGGGCGCCGCTTTCACACAAACGATCAAGCTCGTTGCGTGTAAGGAAGCGAATCTTTACTCCCTTTCGCTTGGCACGTTCAATAATATCAGCGTAAATGGATTGCTGTCCCTGCATGACGCAAACGGAATGAACGCGGGATGATCCCCCCAGACTTTCTTCAACAACATGGTGACCGTAAATCCAGCGGCCTGGATCGCGCTGCTTAGGGAGGGCTGTCCGTTGAGCCGTGATGCTGGGACGCTTTTTAAAACGCATCTTTAACGGGTTGCTGGGACTCGGCCCGCCCCCCTTATTCCCGGTCCGGACCTTTCCGCGCTTGGATTTGGTTTGTGCCGCCGTTTGCTTTCCGCGTTTTGGCTTAGCCTTACTTGGTTTACCGCTTTTTCTACCCGCACCCTTTCTCTTCATTTTCGGCTCCAAGAGGACCCTTCTTTAGTGTCCTTCAATACGATTCCGGCCTCGGCAAGCTCTTTGCGAAGTGTGTCAGACGCCGCATAATCCTTTTCTTTGCGAGACACGACGTAACGATCAAATTTTTCCTGAAGGTCGGAAGGAAGCGGCTCTTCGACCTTTTCCTCAAACAACCCTAACCCTAAAATCTCGTCGGCGACCTCCAAAAGCTTTAACTTAATCGAAGCCGAACGGGCCATAGACAGTGCCGTATAAAGCGTTCCCAAAGCGCTCGGAACATTCAAATCCTCGGAGAGCTCACGTTCAAACTGGGAAATCCAAAATTTACAGGCCTCCTCACCGGGCCTTTCTTTTTCGTCACCCGTCGGGCGGCCTTTCTCATCCAAATCCCGGATCGGCATAAGTCCAAAATCGGTTTCTGATTTCGCCGCTTCCCTAGACTGCAAAGCCGTCTCACGCAACCGATTTCTGGATACCTTTGCCGATTCCAAGGCTTCCCAAGAAAATTCCAATTGCTTTCGGTAATGGGCCAAATAGCAGAAATATCGGTAATCGAGGG
>JBFIEP010000164.1:0-6096 GCA_041603335.1 Elusimicrobiota bacterium
TCTGCTGGTAGAGGTGCTGCTGCTGCGGCGTTTTGGCTCCAACCGCGGCGCCCAGCAATTGTCCCCCGGATTGAACGAGCATGCCTTGGCTGACGCGTTCGGCGCCGTGGCGTGCGAGCGCATGCGCGATCTCGTGCCCCATAACAACGGCAACACCGAGTTCCTTTTCCGCGACAGGAAGAATCCCGGTGTAGAAGGCAACCTTTCCGCCGGGAAGACAAAATGCGTTGATCTGTTTGTCATCATCGACGAGATTGAATTCCCACTGAAAATCCGGGCGGTCGGCGTGTTTGGCGATTTTACGCCCGACGCGGCGTACGAGATCGACCTTCTTGCGGTCTGTTGAGAGTTTGACCTTCTTTAGAATTCCCTTGTACGCCTCTTCTCCCATTTTTTTCTCCTCGGACTGGGAGATGAGCAGGAATTGTTTGCGGCCCGTGTATTGGACGGACTGGCACGCGTTGGCAAAGAGAATGGCGGCGAGCGGTACGAAGAGAAATCGATATCCCGGGTTCATGCCGACATTATAGCGAAAGAATCGAAGAAGGTCGTTCAGGGGAGCTGCAGCGGCGGCTCAAACTGCTGGACAAAGGTGTTAGCCTGCTCATGGCCTGATTTGGCCGTTTCTTGCGAGGATGTCGGCCCGCCATCGAGGTTGGTTTCGAAGGTTGTTGCTTCTTGGATCATTTGCTGTTTTAACTGTTTTGTTGTCTTCTCCGCCTGATCCTTCATCTGTTTCCCTTGTTGTTGGAGCTGCTGCCCTTGCGCGGCTGTCGGAGGGAACATCGATAAAATTCTTCCCATTTGAATAAGTGCTTGTCCTTGGATGTATGCCGGAAGAAGGGAGGACATTATCTGTGTGCACTTTCCGTTGATCGAGGCGCTCGTTTTATTCCCGTCCCCCATTGCGGATTGGAGTTGAGCAATCGCGTTTTCGGAAGAGGCTATGGCACTGCCATTGGCGGTAGCCCCGGCATTTCCTTGTGCAATTGCCTGTTGGAGCATTGGAAGGTAGCGGGCGAGACCGTCCGCCTGTCCTTGAATGAGCTGGAAGGCGTTGGCGTTTCCGGAACCGCCTTTTGAGGCCGTGAGCGCACCGATTCCGCCTAGATAACTAGCGTATCCGTGTAGGGCGGTGACATTCGCTCCCATCGCGGTCGCATCGGTCTGTGCTTGTGTTAGAGCAGTTTGTGCTGCGGTGTTGTCTGTTTTCGCCGTCCCGATAGAAGCCGGGCTCACGGGTGTAAATGCGACGGGTTTTGGCATGCAGAAGGGGGGAGCTGTTTTCGTGTTGGTTCCGATTTGTTTGAGTTGGCCGGCTTTTTGTTTGTAGTCGCTTAGTTTTTGTTCGTTCGTTTCGTTTTGTTTTCCAATATTAGTGACAGCGCTCTGTTCCTTCTCTTTCGCTTTGGCTAAACCGGATCGCGCACTGCGCCCATTTTGAACAGCACTGTTGATGCTCTCGTTTGTATTTGTCGCTGTTTCCTGAAGCTGCTTGTCTTTCGCGAAATCATCGTTTTTTTGGATTTCTTTTACGAACTCGTCGATCTCGCCGCGCTCTTTCTTGAGCTGCTGAAGTTCCTTGGCATTGAGAGGTTTGGATTCCGGAGGTTGGGAATCGCCGAGTTCCGCTTGGTCGCCTCCTCCCTTATCTCCACCGCCTCCTCCGCCGCCGCCGTCATCCTTCTTTTCTCCACCCTTGGCCGCTCCTGCGGCCTGTTGAGCGGCCTGCTTCATCGCTTCCTGCTGCTGCTTTTTTTGCTCGGCGGCTTTTTGTTTTGCTTGTTCCCGTTTCTGCTCGAGTTCCTTCATCCGTTCGCGATGCTTTTCGGCGGCTTTTTTTGCAACATCGCTCGTGTTTTGGGAAAGGCGCTTGCCGTCGTGTACCGCGACCTTGACCTCGGACTGGGTCGGGACATTTCCGGTCCCGGCACCCGCGGGAGATGCAATCCCTTTGGGAGCACTGCCGGGAGCTTGTCCGGTATTCGGTTTAATCGGTGCGGGAAGCGTCCCGGCATTGGTCGTATGTGTGCGGGGAATTGAGCCGGCCTGCCCCGAGCTTTGAGGGCTGGCGCCGTAATTCACGCTGCGTCCGTTGTTTTGTTTGAATTGGGCTCCGGATCCCCGGTAGACGGCATTAGGAGTTCTTTTGGCAGGAGGGGCGCCGGCATTGGGCACACCTTTTTTTGCCCCCGGGGCGGTTAACGAAGCCTTGGTGGAAATGTTGGATTGGGGAACAACGCCGGTGACGCCGCCGCCCATGGATTGAAAGCCGCTTTGCCGCTGCTGGAAGCCGCTTCCCTGCATCGTTGGAAAATCACCCTGGAATGCAGCGTTGGCGGGTGAAGAAATTGGTTTTAATTGCTTCTTTTTTTTAGAGGCGGAAATAGCGGGAGCTGGGAATGCCAGCACAAATGCAAAAAGCGGGGCATACCACCTTTTCCTCATACTATATAGATTGCCCAGGGTGCCGAAAGTGTCAAGGGACCGCAGTTAAAGGAATGGTAAAGGTCCCTTGACAGGTTTTCCCGCTGGGGGGACACTAATGGGAGAAGGGCGGGGGGCTCGATGTTCCGAAGAATATTCCCGGTAATTTTAGGTCTATGTCTCGTCGGCGGTTTTAATGCCTGCGGGGGCGATTCGGCTGACGAAGAAGAGTTGGCCGAGCAGAGGGAGAAGCTCGATCAGAAAGAAGCATTGCTTGACGAGCTCGAAGGGCTGCAAAAGAAACGCGGAAACGGAACCATCTCCTCCGAGGAGGAGGTTCGCCTTCACAATATATACGTAGAGCTCGAGAACCTCGGCGAAAACCCGGAGGAAAACTGATGAAAGGTTTACGAATACTTCCTCTGTTAATGGTTCTTTCCTTCGGCGTCGGATTCACCGCGTGCGGGGGCGATTCGGCGGATGATCTCAAAGCCAAGCAGACCGAGCTTGATGAACGCGAAGCCCGGATGGATGAGATGAAAGCGCTTCAGCGTAAGCAGAATCTAGGGACGGCAACCGCAGCGGACGAGGCGCGCTTGGCGGAGTTGTATGCCTTGCTTGAGGAAGAGGGAGAAAATCCTGAAGGCGGCAACCCGGAAGATAATTAACGTTTCCCCTTTTTTGCTTTCTCGACCATTTTCTCGACATTAAGCATGTCGGGATCCAGATTCATCATTTCCATCGTGGCTTTATCGTTGGGGACCGATTTGAGTCCCTTTGCTTTTCCTGTAATGGATCCAAGTGACCCGAGTCCGGGGATGGGTAAAGCGTCTATATACGGCTTTAGATTGAATTCCTTCGAGACGACCTTCGCCGCTTTCACGACCGATCCCGATCCCATCATCTTGTTAACAAAAGAGGATATGTCTCCGTTGGTGATATGCTTTTTAGCAACTTTCCGAAAGGCGGGTGATTTGATCGTTTCCACCATGAACCGGACCGCGTTCCGGTGTTTTTTGTAGTAGCGCTCGTTGATGGCGGCGAGTTCCGGGTCGGCGAGAAAATCTTTGCGGAATGCTTGGATCCCCTTGGCTTTCTTAAAACGTTTCGATTTTTTGGCCGCAAAAAAATAGTTCTCGGCCTTTTTCATGATCTTCCAGGTTGAGCCTCCCCGTTCTGAAGTCGAGGGTGCGCGTTTGGGCGGGGGAGCCTTGTCCTTTTTTCCGGTCTCGCCGTCTTCCGGTATTGCAGGGGGGGCTAAGAGGGTGGAGTCGCGTTCCTGTCTGGAGTCCTGCTTGTTGTAGAGACGGTCGCGGAGTTGATCGCTCGAACGGGATTCCGTGAAGATGCTTTCGGGCGAATGCCCGTGAGGAAAAATCTGTTTATTTGGAGAAAGGATAAACCAAGCCGCACCCAGCGCCGAGGTTCCCATCACGCCAAGGACAAGAAGGGCGACGATTCTGCCGCCGGGTTCGTTGTCTTCCTTTTTTTGGGTCTCCATCACCATGTTTTATCACTCAGGTCGCCGGGCCGCAAGGCGCATCTGATACACTAATACGATGCCATCGGCTGAAGAAACCCATGCGAAAGCATTATTGGAGAGTGCCCATGCCTATGCCAAGCGGGCTGGCGAGGTCCTGTTTTCCGATGCGCGTTTGAAGGGGAAGGTTCCTCCTCCATTTCACTCCTCCATTATGATCGAGATCGGCCGGTTTCATTTATTTCTTATTTTCTCATCGCTTCGTGATAAAGAGCACCGGGATAACGCCTTCTTTGAGCGTGTTTCGAATATCCTCCGCGAGCAGTTTTTAAAATTAGAAGCCCGGCGTTTGATCCAATTGTGCGAAGAATTTTCGGGAATGCCGGAAGGTCAGCGTTTGTGGAGGGAGCTGGAGCCGGAAAAAGATCCTTTAGAACCCTATTACGGATCGTTTGATGGGGGGTGTAAGACGCTTGAGGATTCCCCGTTTGGAGTGGTTGCGCGCCGCATTTCTTCGCGGTTTTTCCCGGAGGAGTTGGCGGCGACCGCCTACGACGCGGTGTTGTCGATTACACTCGACACCGCTGACCGTGTGACAAAAGAAATCGACGAAATCCGCAACGCCGCTTAATCTTTATCTTTCCGGGGAAAAAGCGGCGGACTTTTTGCGATCTTGTCCCCGAGGGCGGATTTGATCTGAGCGGAAACCTCAGGCATAAACGGTGAGATCCAGCCCGCGATAATGCGCAGTGAGCTGACTAAATCAAAGAGAAGCGTTCGCACGCCTTCGCTGTCTTCTTCCTTCGCCATTTTCCATGGCTTTTTCTCTTCGATGTGCAGGTTGAGCCGTCCTATTTGGGACCAAATTAGATTTAGAGCTTCCTGTAGATTGACAGCTTCATACGCCGCATCAATTGCCGATTCCGCCGCGAGAACACTTGGCGTGAGTGCGAGTGAGTCTGTTTGTAAATCTGCGGGAAGCGTCCCCTCGAGGTACTTGTCGACCATGTTCGTAACCCGGCTGAGAAGATTGCCCAGGTCGTTTGCGAGTTCCGCGTTGTAGCGGTCGAGAATTTTCGCCGCAGAAAAGTCCCCGTCGTTGCCGAAGGGCATCTCCCGGAAGAGAAAGTAGCGAAACACGTCAACGCCGAACTCTTCGGTAATCGCCTTCGGGTCTACAAAATTTCCCTTTGACTTGGACATTTTCTGTCCTTCAACGGTCCACCAGCCGTGAGCATAGACGCTCTTCGGGAGGGGTACTCCAATGGCCATGAGTATGGCGGGCCAGATGACGGCGTGGAACCGGTAAATTTCTTTTCCGACGAAATGGATGTCCGCAGGCCACAATGCAGCAGACTGGTCTTCTTCCCCCGACTTTTCCATTCCGGGAGGGAGGTAGCCGGTCGCCGTGATGTAGTTTTGCAGAGCATCGAACCAGACGTAGATAACGTGTTTTGGATCGCTTTTTACCGGGATGCCCCAGCGGACCTTGGTTCGGGATACGGCGAGGTCGCGAAGGCCCTCTTTGACGAAATTGACGATTTCCGAAGCGCGTTTGCGGGGCAATAGGAAATCCGGATGATTCTTGTAGTGTTCAAGAAGGGGCTTTTCATATTTCGAAAGTTTAAAAAAGAAACTTTCTTCTTCGGTGAGAGCAAGTTCTTTCCCGCAGTCTTGATTCGGGCAGCGGCGTTTTCCGGTTTTTTCATCCGGGGGTGCTTCCGTTTCCGTCCAGTAGGTTTCATCCGAGATGCAGTAGTAGCCCTTGTAGACTCCGCTGTAGATATCCCCGGTAGAGAGCAGGTGCTCAAAAACCGCCTGCACGCGTTTGACATGGCGTTCTTCGGTGGTGCGGATGAAGTCATCGTGTTGAATATTGAGATGCTTCCACATCCCGGAAAATTCTGCGGCGATTCTATCGGCATAGGCTTGGGGTTCGACGCCGGCGGCTTTTGCGACCTCTTCGATTTTGGCGCCATGCTCATCGGTTCCGGTGAGGAGATGCACCTCGCGGCCTTTTTCCCGGTAGTAGCGGGCGAGGATGTCGGCGGCAAGCGTCGTATACGCATGCCCGATATGGGGCGCGGCGTTTACGTAGTAAAGCGGTGTCGTGATGTAGATTTTCTTTTTTAAACTCATGCCGGGATGCCCCCCACGGAGTGAAGCTGCTGCAGCCGGAGGGCCGCTAA
>JBFIEP010000165.1:0-6055 GCA_041603335.1 Elusimicrobiota bacterium
CCGACGCGCACATCAAAGGAAAATTCCACGCGCCGATCATGCTCACTACCGACCTCGCGCTTAAGGAAGATCCCGGCTATCAAAAGATCGCGAAGCGATTCATGAATAACCCCAAGGAGTTCGAGCTGGCCTTCGCCAAGGCGTGGTTCAAGCTGACCCACCGGGACCTGGGACCGCGCAGCCGGTACCTCGGCGATGAGGTCCCCGAGGAAATCTTCATCTGGCAGGATCCCCTGCCTCCGGTCAATCACCCCCTGATCGACTCGCGAGACGTCGAAATCCTGAAGGGGGAGATTTTACAGTCCGGCCTTTCGGTCCAGCAATTGGTCCGGACGGCCTGGGCCTCAGCCGTCAGCTTTCGCGGAAGCGACATGCGCGGCGGGGCCAACGGCGCGCGAATCCGCCTCGTGCCGCAAAATGGATGGAAGGTGAACGACCCTGACGAACTCACAAAGGCGCTCGCTCGCCTCAGCTCGATTCAGCGCGACTTCAACCGCTCGGCTTTAGGAGGGAAAAAAGTCTCCTTGGCCGACGTCATCGTCTTGGGCGGAGCGGCGGCTATAGAAGAGGCCGCCGGAAGGGGGGGGCACCGCGTGTTCGTTCCGTTCAAGCCGGGGCGTACCGACGCGTCTCAAGAACAGACCGACGCGAAATCCTTCGCCGTCCTTGAGCCAAAAGCCGACGGGTTCCGGAACTACTACGAAGAAGGCGCGCACCGCTCGCCTGTCGACATGCTGGTGGACAAGGCGAACCTGTTGACGCTGACGGTCCCCGAAATGACGGTACTCGTCGGAGGTATGCGGTCATTGGACGCCAATGCCGGCGGTTCAAAGCACGGCGTGCTCACGGACCGGCCAGGGACATTGAGCAACGACTTCTTCGTCAACCTCCTCGACATGTCCACCGAGTGGAGGAAGTCGCGGAAAATGAACGGAGTCTACAAGGGCGTAAACCGGACGAACGGTAGACGTGAGTGGACGGCAACGCCGGTCGATCTCGTGTTTGGGTCTCACTCCGAACTGAGAGCGGTTGCCGAGGTCTATGCCGAAGACGGGGGAGAGAACAAGTTCGTCCACGACTTCGCCAACGCTTGGGCGAAGGTCATGGGTCTGGACCGTTTCGATCTAAAGTGATCCTTCGAATAAACGAAAACCCCGCCCAAAAGGCGGGGTTTTCGTTTATATATGGGAGCTTCAAAACTCTCCCCTTAACAGTAGAGTTATATGGTAGGCTTAAGTATCTTACGTTCCCTAGTGCCCTACCTGGCGTACCTCTTCTCTTCCACAATCAAGATTACAACGAGACTGACGACGGTCCGCGGGAAAATTAGAGCGAAGCTTCGCCTGGACGATCAACGATTCATCTACGCGTTCTGGCACCAGCAGCAAGCCTTCTTTACGGTTACCCACCGTGGAGACAATATGACCGTTCTCATCAGCAAGTCTAAAGACGGAGAGATGATATCGGAGACGATCCGCCTATGCTGCGGCGTGAAAGCCGTCAGGGGTTCCTCCTCACGGGGGGCATCGAATTCCGTGCGCTCCTTAGTGACAGCCCTTGAGTCGGGGCTCGATATAGGTCTCACGCCCGATGGCCCCAAGGGACCGGCACGCGAGATCAAGCAAGGGATTATGTTTCTCGCCCAGAAGTTGGGAGTTCCGATCCTGCCTATCTCAAGCGCGCAGTCCAACAGCTTTGTCTTTACGAAAAGCTGGGATCGTTTCACATTGCCTATGCCCTTTGGCCGCATGGCCGTCGTCTACGGGGAGCCGTTGTTGGTCGGACTGGATGATAATCTGGTCCTGAAGGCTGCGGAGCTCAAGAATTCGCTCGATCTTATCACTCTGGAAGCCGAAGCACTGGTCGCTTAGACCGGCCTAGTTAAGGTACCGGCGAGGGGAGGGCCGCCTTTTCAACGGCTTTCATGACTCTTAAGAGGTTCTTACCGGCAAGTTTCTTTAGGTTTGACTCATTCCAGCCCCGGCGCAAAAGCTCTGCAAATAAGGCGGGATACTTCGAAACATTCTCCAATCCGCGGGTGACATCCCAGCCCGTCTGGTAGAAGTCTCCGCTGATGCCGATATGGTCGTATCCCACAACGGAGACGATATACTCAATCTGGTCGGCGACCTGGGAAATGGTGGACTCTTCATAGGGAGTCTCGGCCTCAAGCTCCGCGCGGATTCTCAGATAATCTTCGTGGTTAACAGCCGCGCCTAACTTCTCCGCCCGGGCGGAATTCCAATCCCACGTCGCTTGCGATACAAATTCGGGGATGAAGGTCGCCATGACAAGTCCGCCATTTTCCGGAATCCGCTCCAGGATCGGCGTCGGAATGTTGCGCTTGTGGTCCGACAAGGCTCGCGCGTTGGAGTGAGAGAAAATAATGGGTGCCTTACTCACAGTTATTGCCTGGTCCATGACCTCCTCAGACACGTGAGAGAGGTCAACCATCATGCCAAGACGGTTCATTTCTTTCACGACAGAGACGCCGAATTTACTGAGACCGTTATGGCGCGGTTTGTCGGTAGCCGAGTCCGCCCACGCCGTTGTGTCGTTATGGGTTAACGTCATGTAGCGCGCGCCCAATTTAAATAGCTTTCGCAATGGTTTTAACGAATTGCCGATGGCATTGCCGCCTTCAATCCCGATTAAAGACGCAATGCGGCCTTCTTCCGCTGAGCGCGCGACATCATCAGCGCTTAAGGCCAAACGAAAATGATCCGAATAACGATCAATCATCCCGCGGATCAATTTCACCTGCTTTAAATACCGTCGAGGCATTTGTTTCGTCGGTACTTTTCCGGAAACAAACGCCGCCCAAAATTGTCCCCGAACCCTTCCTTCCCTCAATTTAGGGATATCCGTATCCAGATCCGTTTCCGAAGCGAGATCATACGTCTTGACCGGCCCCGGGCCTGAGGCTTCCCGTTCCAGCTTTGCGGACAAATCATTGTGCCCATCGATAAGAATCGCCGATTCCAAGATTGCCAAAGCCTGCGGTAAATAGACATCCGCCTCGGGGGAACTCTCTAAAAAAGTGGGGGATGCTAATGATGGAAGGTTGGAGGGGGCTATGCCCGGTTCTATTTTAGACGCGTTGCCGGGGTTCAGCGATGATTGCCGAGAAGCGGCGATAGGCGCCAGTCCGGCGCGGGCGGGAAGTTTTGCAGGCGCTCTGACAACATTCGCCCAGGATGGGGAGGAACTTAGAAGCAGGAAGACTGCAAGGGACCGGCTCCAAGGAGGCATCCCTTATGGTAGCGGTAAATACAGTTGCGCACGTGGGCCGTTGAGGCACTTCTGCGGGGTCTTTGTGCTTACATACCTCTTCGTTAGGGGACTGACAGAACAGTCTGCACCGCCTTTATCCCATCGGTCGCCGAACTCGTTATTCCGCCGGAATATCCGGCGCCTTCGCCGATGGGGAATAGACCCTTTGTGGTCACCGATTCAAAGTTTTTACCCCGGAGTATTCGAAGAGGTGCTGCTGTTCTTGTTTCGGCTCCGATTAAAATCGCTTGAGCGGTAATAAAAGAGGGGTATTCCTTTTCCCAGCGTGAAAAGGTGGTTTTTAGCGCATCATTTACAAAGTCCGGGAAGAGTGCTTTCAAATCCGCCGCCTGCGCTCCGGTGGCACACGAATTCTCATTTAATTCTCCCGAACTTTTTCCGCTCATGTAATCCACCAAATTCTGCGCCGGCACCTTCCAGTCCCCGCCGCCCGCCTGGAACGCCTTTCTCTCGATATCTTTTTGGAACTCGATTCCGGCGAGGGGAGAGTCGGATGGATAATCCGTGGTTTTGCAGGTCACAATCATTCCGGCATTGGAAAATTTCGATGACTGACGGGAGTAGCTCATACCGTTAACAACCAGCATGCCGTTTTCGGAGGAGGCGTTTAGCATCTCGCCGCCGGGACACATGCAGAAGGTATGCACACCTCTTTTTTTAACCCGATCCGTGTGGTTAAGAGAATACGTAGCGGTCCCGATGCCGGGAAAGTTCTTGTATTTCTCACCGTAGCGCAGGCGATTGATAACCTCCACAGGGTGCTCCACTCTCAGTCCGACGGAAACATGCTTCTGCTCAAGAAAAACGCCCTTCTTTTGAAGCATCGCAAAGGTATCGTCTGCGGAATGGCCTACCGCGAGATAAAGGCTTGAACATAGAGTTTCCTTTTCTCCGTTTATGACCACGCCGACGACGGAATCATCCCTCACCAGCAAGTCCGTCATTTTTGATTGAAAATGTATCTCACCCCCATGCTCGAGGATGTAGTTCCTCATATTGCGCACGATCACGCACAATACGTCCGTTCCTAAATGGGGTTTTGCAACGTAGCCGATTTTTTCAGGAGCGCCGAAGCGGACAAAGGTGTCGAGCATCTTGCTGACATATTTCGTATTTCTCCTCCGGGAAAAGATCTTCCCGTCGGAATAGGAGCCGGCCCCGCCTTCGCCGAACTGGATATTGGACTCCGGGTCGAGTACTCGTTTCTTTTTAAAATGCTGAACATCACGGGTTCTCTCTTCTATCTTTTTACCGCGTTCAAATATAATCGGCTTAAGCCCGTTTTCAATCAGCTCGAGAGCGGCAAACATCCCGGCAGGACCAAAGCCGATGATGACAGGCTGCGATCCGGACGGATCGTTTTTTAATTTTCTTTCAGGTGAGACATTCTCGATGTACACCGGAAGGCCGTCTTTATTGTTGAAGTTGGCAGGGGTGCTTACTGCGAGAGATAAATCGTAGAAGAACTGCTCTTGATCGCTCATATCAAGCGATTTGTTCAGTATTTTGAAGATGCTAACGTCTGTTACGCTAACCTTCAGTTTTTCTGAAGCCGCTTTTAGATACGCTTCACTCCCATCTTCTTCGACGGGGATGCGTAAATCGTCCAGTATTAGTTTCAAGGTATTCTCAAGGCGGCAGCTCAGCTTCGATCTTCATAGTACTAAGAATTGATTGAAGAATTTTCCTCTAGCAGGGCTCCAGATTCACGCCTACACTGAGAACGTGATGCTCGCGCGGTCCCTCTTACTTTTAGCGGTGGTCTGGCCCCTTTCCGTCAGCGCAGAAGAAACACCTGAGCGCTATCCCCGGGAACGCGTCTCCGATATAGATGCATGGATGCCGCTGCATTGCCGTCCGGAAGTGCGCGAAGCGTTTTTATTTATCTGGGAAGAATGCCGAAGGGGAAGGACTTCCCGGGAATGTGCGTTTCGCATAGACAGTATTCCGGGCTCGGACGATGTGGAAATCGTCATAATGGGCCCTGACACAACTCGCGACGACCGCAATACCTTCCGGCGCACAGTCGATGTAAAGCCGGGGCGGACCCTCGCGATCGCGCATACTCATCCGAGGGAAGCCGAGAGCGGGGTCGGTCCGGAAGACGACAAAGTTCCGGTTTCAATAAATTACATTCTCGCAGGAGGCAGCCGGGGGCTTTACGCGTGGGACCGCGACTTCGGTGCGACGCGGCGGGCACTTCGCTCATACCCAAAATGGAAAGAGGAATGCTCCCAAGAAGACCTCGACCGTTCCCGAGAGCAGCTTCGCGTTCTTCGCGACCGTGCCGCTAGCGGCGGCTGAAAAGCCGGTGGACCTGATCTCACTGTCCAGATTTCCAGGGGCACTGCCTTCCTTTAACCGAGGGGAGGCCAGCACGCGATCCGTCCGGATCGCAGAGTTTCGCAACTTTTTCAAGTCTGGCGCCAGACTCAATTCCGAGGGAACTTTTTTTGTGACCTATCCGTACTAGGGATAGGTTTGCGGGGTCGTCTAATTGGTAAGACAGTCGTCTGTCAAACGGAACAATGCGGGTTCGAATCCCGCCCCCGCAGACCGACGGAATTTTGGGAGTTCCTCAGACGGCTTCCTTAATTCCGACTATTTAAATTAGGTCTGGAATCGGCGAATTCTTCAAGATATACTATTGATACTTGACAGACGGCTGTCGCGGGCTCCGGGCAACCGGGGCCCGTTTTTTTTTTTTATAGAAAAAGCCCCGCCATTTGGCAGGGCTTTTAGAAAGCTGGTGGACCTGATC
>JBFIEP010000166.1:0-6047 GCA_041603335.1 Elusimicrobiota bacterium
AAATCCGATCGCGACTCCCGAGGCTGTGAGAACAGCAAAAAAGGTCTCGCGGTTCGGCGCAAAAATCCATCTAACGATGATGTAGGCCAGAACAGCCCAGGTGGTGATTCTAACGACCGGGATGCCCTTCTTTAGAAACCGGTAGCGCGCGCCCCGCTCTGCGAAAAGGTTGAGGAGAAATACCACCGTCTGCAGCGTAACCCACCCTGATGTGAGGATCGCGACCGAGAGCGCGATCTTCATCGGTAAATCCGCAGCGAGAACTGCCGCGTGCTCAGGCATAGACGAGGTTCCGGTTCTTAAGGATTTTCCCGCTGGGTTCGGCTAGTATCGGGTTCGGAAAGTAAACCGAATGCGCGCCTACCCGGCGTTTGAGAAGCACCCGTCTTCGCGTTAGGTAGTCGAGCGTGAGTCCGCTCTCAACAACGTTTGTCCTTAAGAGACGCGCGTGTTGATCGGCTGTTAGGCTGTCGTGCTGCAGTACGTAGAGCATTGTGAAGAGTTCGTCATCCGAGAGTTCCCCGAGGGCGGCTGTCGAAATTGCTTGAACGGGACTGGCGACAACGCGGCGGCGGTCGGCGACGTTGGTGTAGCGAAGCCAGTAATACAGCGCCGCGTGGAGATTACTTCCGCTCGCCGCGTGTAATTCATCAAAAAATTCGGCCCTTAGAATTTCCTGTTGTCTCCTCGGATCTTTAATTCCGCGCAGGCGCCAGCGAGCGTCTGCCCTGAGGCCCGGGCCATCGGTAAAAACGAGTTCGTATCCGGAAACTTCGTGGCGTTCTACGAGGGCACGTTCCAATCCATCACGATCGAGACCTTCAAGGGTGATGATTTCATCGAAGCGATTGGACAAGCCGAGGACGCGGTCGAGGTAGCGCCAGCCGCTTTTGGAAAATGAAATGATCCACACGGCTTTCCCCTCGGTCATTGAAAGGAGTCCGAGGAAAGCACGCATCGCTTCAAAGCCTCCTACGCGGCGCTCGAACATGAGATTGCCGCCTTCGATGATAATAACGGGAGGCGTTTTCCGCGCCCGAATCCCCGTCGCGAGTTCCCCCATGTTGTCCGCTTCGATCCCCAGGGTTTGGCCGAGGAATTTCGTGAGGGCTTCAATTGAGGGGAGAGGCTTTTCCAGACGCCCCCGCCATAATGCGTCATTTTCAAAGTAGCGCCGCACCGCGCAATGCAGGAGGCTCGTTTTTCCGCTGCCGACCGGCCCGGTCACTGCGACCGCTCCGGACAGTCCTTCCGAAACGCGTTCTTTTGCCCGGGCGAAAGATTCTAGTTCTGCGTCACGCCCGACGAGAAAATCCTCATCGGTAAGGGAATCGAATTTGAAAAGGCGGCGGTACAGGGGAGGAGTGCCCCGCAGGGCGAATTCGGTTGTCGCTTCCTCTAATTGCGTCTGGGTTGACCGTACCTCTAGTGCGGCTAATCCAAGCGCGATGATAATGCTGTTCCAAAAGCCGATGATCGGGGCGCTGAGCGCATTTTTCCAGGCGGCCCCGGAGGAAAGGCTCGCGCCTGCCCGGTCCAGGAATTCCCGGTATGAATTCGCGATCGTTCCGCCGATTTTCCCGGCACGTTCTCCGAACGTATCGGCCACGGTTACGTCGCTGCGGATTTTCGAGGCGCAGACCGCTCCGGCTTTCTCCACCGCGCATAAAAACCGCGCTTCTGTTTCTTCAACCTCGCCGAGCAGTTTCTTTAGGCGTGCTGCGGTTCGCTCAAGACCTTCCCTTATTAAATTGCGGGCTACGGAAATTCCATCGGCATCTTCATCGGAAGGTTCTTCGAGTTCGGCGGCGGCGGACTCGAGATTGAAGCGCAGAATACGCGCCGCATCCTGCAGAGCCGTAGATGCCTTCGAGGGGAGCTCGCGAAGTTCTTCCGTTGCGTTTGTGAGCGCCTCAAACAGGTCCTCTCCGGCTCGTCGGCGGAGAATATCCCGGAACGGAACCCGACGAAGGCGGATTTCCGCGTCCGCCCGCCCGAAATGCCCCCATAACCAGAAGTCCGCCCGGCGTTGGGACTTCATAAACCGGACAAATAAGGTGTCGTCCTTGTGAGGAGTCAATTCTTCGAGATCCTGGCGAAGGCGGAATTCTACAGGGCTTTTGCGAAGAAGCGGGCGCAATTGTGTTCGCACCGAATTTAGAAACATCTGATCGGCAGGCGAGCGTCGGGAATCGATGCGGATGCGGACGGCTTCATCTATGAGTAAGCGCCGGAGATTATCTTCTTCCTCTTCAATCCATTCATCGAGGGAGTCGGTTTCTTTGCGGAAGGCTTCCTCGCATCTCTTGCCGACGGCCTCGTATTGCCGCGTGATCGACTCAACGAGATCGTTGTAGCGTTTCTGCAGACTGCTTCCGGCTTTCGCGGCGCTGTCGGCGCAAGCCTCAAGGATCGCTTTTTCCGCTTCAGAGGCCGTCTCTTCAAGACGTTTGCTTTCGTCCTTCAAATCGTCGGCAGCCGCTTCGGAAACGAAGAGTTCTCCATGAACTCCGCTTAGTGTCCGGAGTGTTCTGGAGACGGCACGAGCCAAAAACGGGATAAGAACCAGGAGGAACGCGGCGCTCGCCAGTATGGCAAGCGCTAATAGTGCGAGTTTGAGGATAAAGGCCCCATCCCCAAGAGAAGGAGCGGGCGTATTCAGCCAAAGCTGCGTTTCATCGATGATCGTCGCGACCGATATCCGGAGACGTTCCATGCGGCCTAGATTAGCATAACAAGGTGGAATCCTCACTAGATCCATGACACCGAACATCCTACCGGTTAAGTTTTTTAACGATGATTTCGTCGGTGAGGTACCGGAGTGTTTTTTTCTCTTCGGGTTCGAGCAGCCAGTAGCCTATCGCATAATAAAGCGCTGCCGAGGCGATCGACAGGCTGATGAGTCCGAACCATCCCCATGCGGCATGGCGCAGCGGCCATAAACAGCCAAATAGGATGGCTCCTGCGGTAAGGGGACGAAGCAGTATTCCTTGTACGAATTCAAAAAAGGACATATCCAGGATCTCGCGGCTTTTAAGCAATATGAAGCCGAGTCCGGCAACCATTTGTGCCGCCGCGAATCCGCGTGCGGCTCCCTCGATTCCGTGCCGCGGAATGAGAAAGGACCACGATGCGATACAGAGGGTGGCTTGAGCCAACTGCCAATAGAACGAGTATTTTGGCCGTCCGATGCCGGTCGCCGCTGTCGACGGCATTGTCGCGATAAAGTTGAATAAGTAACCGAGTACGAGAAATCGCAGAGGCCAGGTTCCCTTATCCGAGAACTCTGTCCCGAGCCAAAGGGTCAGCAGCTGCGGAGCGAATAAGGCTAGGACCGTGAAGGTCGGCACGATAAACCACAGGATAAGCTGTCCGCACTGTCGATAAACTTTCTTGAGTGAATCCTTATTCCCTTCTCCGGCCAATTCACTGATGAGAGGGAAGGTTGTCGCCGCAACGGAAGCGGGAAGGATCCAGAATTTGTGCAGGATGAAGGCGGGGATCAGGTAATACGTTAACTCCGAAAGCGGCAGGAAAGCGCCGATAAGAAATTTATCCCATTGGAAGGTCGCAGACCATGCCAGTTGTCCGAGAAAGGCGTATCCGCCAAATGAGTAGAAATCGGCCGGGCGGTTTGAAATGGAGTCATCTGCGCCAATTAGGCGCGGTTCCAATTCCTTTCGGCGAACGAGCCATGTGGCCATTGAGATTGCGGCATTTAATCCTATGTAGAGCGTCGCGATGTCTAGAAGGTCGAATCCGAAATAAATGAGTGCTGCGCTTCCTACTAGGAGGAGAAAGGATTGAAAAAATAAAATTATATTGACGCGGCCGAGTTGCTGAAGGCCTTGGAAAACCGCGACCGAGAATTGAGTCCAGGAATAAAACAAGGCCGATACCGCTGCCGCGCGAACCGTCCATATGCCGCGGCCCAACCATTTTGGATCAACATCAAAAATACCGGTAATGAGTAGTTCACTGCCGAACCAAACAATTACGGAACCCGCCGCGATTGGGGCCGTATGCATCCAAAAGGAGGAGCGCAGGGTGGCCGCGAGTTTATTCTTGTCCCCATCGCCGACGGATTCTGCAACGTATTTTACCGTGGCAGTGCCGGCGCCGAAGTTAAGAAGGTAGATGTGTCCTGTAATGAGTCCGAAGAGGCCGTACAGGGCGTAGCCTTGGTCTCCGAGTCCGTGAACGATCCAAGGAATGACGATGAAGCTGATCGGGACAATCGAAATCTGACCGATGACGTGATAAATCATATTCCAACCCAAGCGAAGGGCGCGGGAGGGAGGAGCGGATTTGGTCATCTAGATCGTTTTCTTACCTTTTTTTGTGAAGGAATAACTCCGCCTTCTTGGGTGGCGCGGCTGCGTTCCTGCTGGTCCGCCGCTCGAGTTGCGAATCCTCGTTTTTGGCGGCGGCGTTCTCCCGAGATTGTAATGAGTCCGCGCTGCCGCTGCCAATGGAGTAAGGGTGCCGACATCGAGTAGTCATTCCCGAGCAGATCAAGAGTCATTTTTGCGGGCGACAAAAGCCGCGCGTTTGCCAAGGTTTGCCGGGTCGCAAACCAGGCGCCAACACCGCTGCGGGATACATATCTGAATTGAACCGCAGGCGGGGGACGCGTGTCCGTAAATGCGCGTAGAATTTCCCAGGCGTTATTCGGATAACGGAATTTTTTGAAGTAGGTCGGGCTAAAGGACCGCAGCCGCGCCTTCGCGGCACCTAAAAGAATTAATTTGTTGACGCCGATCTGCTCACCATCCCGGGTAGTCCCTTCCATGTTCCGGATAGCCTTTATCACCGCGGAATTGATATCGCCTTGCGAAACAATATTCAGGGGAGCCTTTGCGTCATGGACGAGAACCAATGATTTCATTAAATCTTTTACGACGGATTTTTCATCGGGCCTGGAAAAGCCCGGAAAGCTCCAAAGGATAGCGTTGGGAGCTCCCGCCAGCGTTTTGTCAAATTCAGTCTGGGGGACGGTTGTTCCGGTGCCTTTTCCGGATAGGGACATGAGCTTATCGAAAAATTCCAACGACATGGGGCCGGTTGGAGCAAGGAAGGGATCTTCGCTGAGTGAAGAATCTGTAAGAATTAGGGTGACGAACCGTCCTGATTCTGAAACCTGGTTCATTTCCCATTGCGCGATTAATTGCTCCACCTGGGACGAGATTCCGGCTTCAGGATGGCGGGAATTGGAGGCCGCCTCGGCGCTCACGAGAATTCCAATGATCGCGATCACCGCCAGGGACGAGAAAACGGCAACTCCCTTCTCCCGGGGTTTGAGGGCGCGCCATTTGGCTAAGAGTTCAGCGGGTTTCATTCACCGCCATTATAAGGAGATACTTGTTAATTCGCCACGGAGGGCATTTGAGGGGGGCCTAGGCGCCGGTAATAAACTTCCACCCTTTCGGTAAGGAGGAGTTTATATACCGCGCGATAAACGATTCCGTTGTCGAATCCGGGAAATCGTTTTCGACTTCGTTGGGTGAAATCTTGTGGGTCATGAAATCCCAGTGCGAAATGGCTGCCGGAGGAATTTCTGTGAATTTGAGAATGATCTGCTCAGCCGGAAAGAGAGTGGCCCCTACGTAAATCTCCCGCAGGGAGTCATTGATTAGTTCGTAAACCCGAAGCCGGCTCATTTTCTCGATTTTTCCAGAACTTCTATTGCCGTGCATTTTTCCTGTTTTTTCCCCTTTCGGCATGCTTTGGCAAGTTGAGAGAGTCTCTCGACTCTATCTTCTAGAATGTCAATTTGAGAGGAAAAATCAGCGGAAAGGTTTTTGATCTGTCCCAGCAGCCGGGTGCTCTGATTTCTCTTGGATTTCCGGATTTTTAATAGGAGGGAAATTTGTTTCAGAGAAAATCCTATTGCCTGGGCGTTCTTGATGAAGAAGAAGGTTGTAATCGAATTCTCATCATAAAGTCGATATCCGGTCTGCGTTCGGTGCGCCGGGATTAATAATTCTTGAATTTCATAATACCGGATAGTCTGAACGGTGGTCCCCGCCCGGCGGGCAAGTTTTCCG
>JBFIEP010000167.1:0-6041 GCA_041603335.1 Elusimicrobiota bacterium
GGGGGCGCCTTCTTCTTAGGGGCCGCGCCGCGGTTGAGTATTTGTCCGGTATCGCCGATAAAATCGATGCGGTAGGTCTTAGGAGCCAGGGAAGTGTCTGTCTTGCCCGCCATGACGGCAAGTCCGATGACAAGAGCCGCGTGAGCTCCGGCTGAAATGGAGAGGTAGGGCTTGAGCGAACCGTTGAGTTCGAGCATTGCCTATTTCCCCGCTCGCAGCACCCCTATGCCGAGTGAGCCCATCTTGAGCTTCTTTGCGATGTCGAGGACAAAAACGATCTTTTCAATGGGGACCGATTTATCCGCTTGAACCAAAACCGTCTTGCTTTTAGACCGGCCGGCCAGCAGCATTAGTTCTGTTTCAAGATTCTTGGCTTTGACCGGTTTCCCATCGAGCGTCATTCCGCCGATGCGGTTGATTTGAATGGAAATCGCAGACTCCGCGTCCCCTGGGTCGGCCTGCGTCGCCTTCGGCAGTTTAACGGTCAGCTGGTGCTGGACGAGTGCCGGCGTCAAAACCATGAGAATAATAACGAGAATCAAGGACACATCAATCAGCGGGATCATGTTCATTTCCGCGATCGGCCGGCGTCGTTGGAATTTTCCGTGGGACACGGTTATCTCTCGGTCAGCTTGTCCAGAATCTCGTCGGTCGTCCAGCGCACTTCATCGGAGAAGCTGTTCGCCCGGGTGGTGAAATAGTTATAGGCGACAATAGCGGGGATGGCAACGAATAATCCCGCCGCTGTCGCGATGAGGGCTTCGGAAATTCCGGTGGCGATAACGCCGGGTCCGGCGTTTGCGGCACCGGCCAGTTCGCGGAAGGCCCGCATGACGCCGAGAACGGTCCCGAAGAGGCCGATAAAGGGTGCTGTCGACCCGATCGTTCCAAGGATGGGGAGCCCTTTTTCCAGGAAAGCTATTTCACGTTCCAGTGTTCGTTCCGCCGCGGCGCGCCGTTCGTTTTTTCCGGAAGCTCCGACGAGCACGGACATGACGACGGTCGCGGCCGGACCGGAGTGACGCTTTGCCAGGGCGGAGACTTCCTTTAGTTTGTCCCCCACGGCAAGACGGCGGGCTTGGTTGAGGAAATCCGACGCTCCTCCCAGGGAATCCCGGTAGAGCTTCCAGCGCTGCGCGATAATCGCAAGGGAATAAATCGAGAGCGCGGCAAGCGTGAACAAGGTGAGTCCGCCTGCCTTAATAATGTCAATAAATGATGCAGTGCCCATCGACGACGATTATGGCAAATTACAGTAGGTCTAGGGACGTTAGGAATTCCCGCGCAACTTCCGCCGCAGGCCGCTTCTTTGAATCGACTTCGGCGTTTAGACGGGTCATTTCCCTGTCCGTTATTTCCCCTGCGAGAGCCTCTAGTTTTTCTTGAAGTCCCGGGACCTTCGCGAAAAGATCCGGTCCTGTTAAAACGGCAGCGTCATAGGGTGGGAAAAATTCAAGATCGTCTTTCATAACAACGAGGTCCAAGGTCTGGATTCGGCCATCGGTCGCATAGGCGCTTATCGTGTCGAGTTCCCCGTTAGCGAGAGCCTGATAAAGAAGTCCCGGATTCATCTGCTTTACGTCTTTGCAGAATTCCCCATACTTCTTCACAAGTCCCGGGTAACCATCGGGACGATCGGCGAATTCTAAATCGAATCCACAGCGTAAACCCCGTCCTTTGAGATTTGATATCGAGGAGAGTTTGTGTTTCTCTGCTTCTCCCCTCTGCATCGCGATGGCGTATGTATTGTTGAACCCGAGCGGAGTGAGAAGGTTTAAGTCCCATCGTTTTTTATACGCGCGTTTGACCTTGTCGTAAACGCGAGCTGAGCCTGTTAAGGCAGGCTGTTTTAGGTGCGCGACGAGCCCGGTCCCTGTGTATTCAACGTAGGCGTCCATCGCTCCGCTTTTTACCGAGTCAAAGCAAACATTTCCGCCCATGTAAAATTTGCGTTCCACCGTTGCCCCGCTTGCCTCGGCGAGTTGTGCCACCATTTCTCCCAAGAGTTCCGACTCGGTAAAGGGCTTTGAACCCACGATGACTTTTTTACCGCCGGTCAGATCCAGGGTCCAGAAAAGAAACAAGGATATTGCGAGGGCTGCTCCGATCCCGCAGAGGATCGCGATTTTTTTAAAATTAGGGGCTGTGCGTGATTGGAGTCTTCGTTCAAATAGAGTCAGGGCAGTGTGAACCGTTAGCGACATCCCAATGGCGGGGATAGCACCCCAGGCAACCATCGCGTTATTCGCTCGACCGACTCCCCGGAAAATCAGATCGCCGAGTCCCCCCGCTCCGATATAGGAAGCGATGGTCGCCGTAGCGACACAAACGACGGCCGAGATTCTGACGCCGGCGACAATAATAGGAAGCGCTTGGGGAATTTCAATGAATGTGAGGATTTGCGTATCGGTCATACCCATTCCGCGACCGGCTTCTACCGTCGGACGATGGACTTGTTCGATTCCTGCGTAGGTGTTTTCAACGATCGCCAAAAGGGAGTAAAGAAAGAGTGCGGTGATCGCGGGTTTTACTCCGATGCCTCCGATTAGAGGCAGGAGCATCAATATCGCGAGTAAGGCAACACTGGGAATCGTTTGCAATGTGGTGGTGACGCCTAGAATCAGCGGTGCTAGATGTTTTTTCCGTGTGAGTAGGATTCCAAGCGGTACCCCGACAAGGATTCCAAGCGTCATCGCGGCACCAACCATTCCGCAATGCTCAAGGGTCAGTTTTAGGATTTCGCCTTGATTCCCAGTGAAGTAGGAGACGAATGTGTTCATTCGCCGGATTCCTTGGCGAATCGCTGCAGCTCGTTACGCCGCCTACCCAGAAGTTTTTTAACGAAATCGTTTTTAGGACGAAGGACAACATCTTCCGGAGTTCCTTCTGCGACCACTCGACCTGCGTTCATGACAATGATCCGGTCGCCCATGTGAATCGCTTCGTGCATGTCGTGGGTCACGAGAACGATCGTCTTATGGAGCCCGCCCAGAATTTCCTTGAACTCGTCCTGGATATCTTCACGGACAATGTTGTCGAGCGCCCCAAAGGGTTCGTCGAGTAAAACGATATTAGGGTCGGCGGCCATCGCGCGTGCGATTCCCACCCGTTGGCGCTGCCCGCCGGATAGTTCGTGGGGATAGCGGTCTAGAAATTTTTCGGCCGTCATATGCATTCTATTCACGCCGAACTTCGCGATTTCCCGCTGCTCTTCCTTGCCCGCTCCGGAGATCCGCGGGACAAGCGCGATATTTTCCGCGACGGTCATATGCCCGATGAGGCCCACTCCCTGGATGGCGTACCCGATCGAGCGTCGGAGTTCTATGGGGTCACGTGTCGCCACATCTTTTCCATCAACGAAGACGGTTCCTTCGGAGGCGTCCTGAAGCCGGTTAATCAGACGAAGGGCGGTTGTTTTTCCCGAGCCGCTGGCACCCACCAGGGCGACAAATTGGCCTTTCGGGATTTCGAGGGTAAGTTCGTGCAGCGCGGTCACGCCTCCGGGGAAGCGAACGGCTACTTTTTCAAAACGGATCAACCCGGGATGGACTCCCGGCTGCGCTGCAGCGAAGTTTTTAAAGACTCGTAGGCATGGATACAGACCGAAACGGCTTCATCGTCGGTGTAGTCGCCTAAGCGTTCGGAGAGTAGATTTCCGATTTCATTGGGCATGATGGAGAGGAAGGCTTCGCGTGAGCGAGTGCGCCGGAGTCCCTTGAGGGCGTGACTCGCTATGATAGGGTGAGTTCCCTCCCATATTTCCTGGATGAGCGCATCTTCAGAGAGGCGCGGAAGAATCGAGAAGTCGCGGTCTACGCCGTTTCCGGCAAAAAGCAGGCGGGCGTCGCGCACCTGACGGCTTGCATCGCGGGAGGCTCCGATTTTTAAAAGGGGAATAAGAACATCGGCGGAGGGATCGTTCGCATCAACCGCTGAGAGCATTCGGTAGACAGCCATCGTGGCCAGATCCTGGCGCGTTTGCATGTTTGTTAGTTTTGCGCGGACATGGGGTAGTTGGTTAATGGGCTTTCCAAGTACGATGCGTTCCCTTCCCCATATCTGTGCCTCCACAAGAGCGCGCCGACCAAAACCAAGGCTCGCGGCCGCGACATGAATGCGCGATGTCTTAAGCACGCTGCCGAGCAAAATGGCAAGACCGTGGGAGGGGCGCCCGATCGACTCCGCATACGTATCTTCATATTCGATTTCGGCGGTCGCCTTTCCATAGGTCCCTGATAGGTTTTTAAGCGCGAGCAGCTTATGGGTGTTCGGGGTGCCGTCGGGTTTTACACGCGGTACCAGGAACAAGCCGATAATATCGCTTCCTTCCGGTTTCGCGGTCGTAACCCAGAGATCCCCGGGGTTTGAGCAAAACCATTTCACTCCCGTTAGTTTCCAGGATCCGTCGGATTGTTTGACGGCACGTGTTTCGTTTTCGGATACGTTGCTGCCGCCTTGTTCTTCGGTGACAAATTGTCCGGCGGTGAGCGGCGTGTCCACCGAAGAGTCGCGCAGCAAAGGGAGGTAGCGTTCCATTTGCTCGGGGGTACCCCTGTCCTCAAGAAGGGAGACCAGCCCGTCGGTCATCGCCAGGGGACAGGTTATCCCCCCTTCCCCGTTCTGGTTTAGGAGGTACGCCTTGGTCATGCGTTCGATCAGAGATACGGGTGGGAGTAATCCCCCGTCCATCGCTTTGCGGCGGGCTGCAATCTGTTCTTTGCAGTAGACGACTCGATTGCCGTCTATTTTGGGTTTATTTTCGTCACGATGGGCCGTTGTGATGAGAGATTCCAGCTCACCGCCGCACAGGGCGCCGAAAGCCGACAATGCTTCCATCACTCTTTCGCGGTGACCTTCCGGCAGCGCACCGGCAACAAGCCCGCGGACTAGCGGGTCGGTATCGAAATAGTTGGTCCCAGCAGCGCCGATGTAATCGTGTTTATCTGCCATAACTCTTCCAAAACTTACCAAATCTACTATATTCTCTCAAAGGAGGTGAATACTCAATAGATGAGTTTTAAGCGGCTTTTATTCTTAATTCTTTTGGCTGTTATCGGGGCAGGCGGAATTCGCTTGTTCGCGGTTGAGGGAATCTATGTCGCTTCGGGGTCGATGGAGCCCACCCTGAAGGTAGGGGCTTTTTTATTTCTGGATAAATTAACGCTTCTCGTGGCGGATCCCAAGCGCGGAGATATTGTGGTCTTCAAGGCACCGATTGAGCCTCACGAAGAGATGATTAAGCGCGTGATTGCCGTCGGCGGCGACCGGGTCGAAATGAAAAATAAGAAGGTTTTCGTTAACGGTGAAGAGATTGACGAGCCTTACGTCCAGCATACCCGGGGCAGGGAAACACTCCGCGGCGACTCCTTCGAAGAGGAGACCGTTCCGGAGGGCTATATTTTCCTGCTTGGCGACAATCGCGACGAATCAAATGATGCATCATCGTGGCGCACCGAGGACGGGACCCCGATTCGCTTCGTTTTTGCATCCCGTGTAAGGGGCTATGTGCGAGGAGTGTATTAATGGCTATCCGGATTCTTGTAACGGGCGGAACCTTCGATAAGGAATACGATGAGATAGAAGGAAAACTCTACTTTCGGCGGACCCATGTGCGGGATATGCTGAAACGGGCGCGCTGTCGTCTGACCGTACGGGTTCAGGAATTGATGCTCAAGGACAGTCTCGAAATTTCTTCCGCTGACAGGCGCCGTATTGTATCGACCTCCCGTCGTACGCGCGAGAGCCGGATCGTGATAACACACGGCACGGATACGATGGAAAAAACCGCCGTTGCGCTGGGAAAAGCCGGCCTTAAAAAGACGATTGTTCTCACTGGAGCGATGATTCCCTACAACTTTGGCGGGAGTTCCGACGGCTTGTTTAATCTTGGGAGTGCGCTCTCCTTTGTTCAAAGTCTCCCGTTCGGCGTTTACGTGGCGATGAACGGTGAGTTTTTCCCATGGGACAAAGTCCGCAAGAATAAACGCCTCGGCCGCTTTGAAATCGTCCCGGAGTGAAACTTTTGAAACATTTGTCCTCAA
>JBFIEP010000168.1:0-6035 GCA_041603335.1 Elusimicrobiota bacterium
CCATGGGACCACACCGGAATCACGTCCCCTGCCGGGTTTGATGGCGGATAGGCCCAATTTGCGGGAACGAGTGCATCGGTAGAAACGACAAGCCATGTCGGGGCCCCGCCGAAGGCCCCTCCCTGCCAATACAAACCGCCTTCCTGCTCAACTTGGACTTCTACAGCCAACAATCCGGAAGCCGTTTCATTAGGCGGATCATCGAGCCAATCCTCGGCCGTTCCTGATAGAACCGTTGGCTGACCCGCCGGGTAATACGCGATACTGGGAACCTCGATGGAACTGGAGGGCTTATTGACATCGTAAATGAAATCACGCTGCTCGGTCACAACGCTTGTATTGCCGGCCGCATCGAGACCACGCACATAGAGCCGGTAACTCTTATTGTCGACCCATGTCGGGGCGGTGAAGAACCACGGATTCACCGTTCCAGCAACGGCATAACTTGAGGCCCCAAGATCCCAAGATGAGGTTCCGATCTGCCAGAACGTACCATCATCGAGATTTTCAATCTGAATCTGGATTTGCTCCACTCCGGCAGGAGTATCAGCCGAGTTACCGCGCAACTGGGTTAAATCACGCGCTGCGCCGTAATGCGGGTTAGCGGCAATCGGCGTCGTGATGGAGACGACAGGACCCACACGATCGAGCGTGACATAGGTGGTCGCACTGGCCGAGAGATTTCCGGCATTATCCGATACTTGAATCGAAATACCGTATATCGTTGAATCGACCTCTATGATGGTGGGCGAGTTATGCAAGGGGATATTCCCGGGATAGCGCCACGTCAACTCGCCGGCCGGGCCGCCGATAAGTTCGACCGGCAAATCCGTCGCCGTCTCTTCCCAAGAATCCCCATCCCAATACGCTTCATTGGGAGCTGTTCCGGTCGTTATCCTCAAGAAATAGGAATCCGCCTGCGCGAGATCAGAATTCGCGGTTCCCGACACCGAATTAAGATCCTGAATAAAGGTTCCATTGGCAGGCTGCTGTACCTGAGTCGTCGGCGGCGTACCATCCACGATAAAGTCCACTTCATTCACCGTCGGCGTAAACACCTGGGTTAGGTTTCCGACGATTGTCTCGTTGGATAGACGGGATTTATCCAGCGACCGCGCCCGAACACGGTAGGGCTGATCCGAAACCCAATCGCCGGCGTTAAAGAGGAAGCGCCAGGTATCGGTGGTTCCGGACAAATCCTGAAACCATTCCGCCGCTTCGGTTGTATCTGAGGAGAAATCAATACCGGTAAAGTAATACGACGTTCCCGAAATCACATCCTTGTACGAAACGACAACTTCGACTTTTTCAATCGCGTCGGAATCTAAATAGAGGGCCGCTTCCGGGTCCGACGCGATACCGGTTAGGGCGGCGGCTCCCTGCAGATCTGTTGGCTGATAGGCGATGGCCGGAACCGGCTTCGTGATTGAAATCGTCGGCGGACCATTATCAATCGCAACCGTCCGGCTCGAGAGAGGAGAGTTGAAAATAATTTGGTTATTGCCGGCATTATCAACGGCCCGAGCGGTGATAATGTAGGTCTTCCCGCTCACCAGTGCCGCAGAGAGAGCTGCGCTATCGAAGTTCCACGGATTCAGTCCGGTCGCGAGATTGTAGAAAGGACAACCTACAAATCCCGTCGTTCCCTGATCCCAGCAGCTACCCAAATCCTCGCGCCGAATCTCGACTTCAACACGATTTAGACCGGATTTCAGCGGTCCGAATTGACCATCGGGTTCGTTAGACGTTCCCGTAATAGAATCGAGATTCAAGTACACCAGCCCTGAAGACGGCTGCACCAAGAAAGCCGTCGGGGGGCTCGTATCAAACAGCAGTGTAAACTGCGACATCGCGGCATCGTCATTACCCGCCTTATCTGCGGCATGAGCAGTTATCGTATAGGAAATACCGTCACGCAGCGCGGGGCCAATCAAGGTCGCGGTACTGTAGGTGAAGATGGGGGGCGTTCCCGCCGTCTGGAAATCCCCAACTCCCAATCCAGGACCAAACTCGGTTAACCCGGAGGCGAAGGTATTTAGGGCCGGATCCCAATAATCGGCCGTCGACAGATCCTGCACGCTATATTTGATACCCGCTTTGACAATACTCGGTGTGCGGGGATTCCCGGGGTCTGTGGCAGTTCCAACCAAAGCAGGGAGGGCCTTCAAGCAAGCATCTACTCCGGCACAAGAGGATACCGCCGGAGAAGTAATATTTCCTATCGGATTGGTGTCATCCACAACAACACGCCGAACGACCGGACTACCGAGCTGCCCCACAGCGTTAACCGGCGTCACCGTATAAAGGTAGGTCGAATTATCGACATGATACGGCGCACCGATTCCAAAACTCCAAGTCTGAGGAGTACCGTCGGTAATATTGACCGGGGAATAGGTCGTAATATCATTGACCCATTTTAAGGAAGGTTGATGCCAATAACTTGTTGGTTCGGAAAGACGTTTCAGGGCAACCCGAACACCATTTCCCCCTACCGGAAGACGCATATTCGAACCCTGGCCCTGGAGGGTAACAATCGGGGATGCCGCAGCCTTATACTGCTGGTCATCCGGAGTCGTCGGCTGGGTCATGATCAGCACAGCTTCAGGAGACTCAAGGTAAAACTCGATGTCGATACCCGGATGCTGGATTTCCATATTGCCGGCTTTATCAACACCCGCCGCGATGACGGTATAGGTTGATCGGTTATCGAAGGCAACAGAAACCGTGTTAAACAGCCAGGCGCAGGTTTCTCCCGGATCACAAATGGTGTCGTCATTTCCGTCTACACCAGCAAGCTCTTCTCCAATCGTCCCTCCTGGAACGAAGGTCGGCGCCGGTTCCCACGAATCACCATCCCAATAATCGTTAATATGACACCCGGTAGGGTCGGAACAATCCGTTTGCTTGATCAGCAACTCGATATGGTCGAGTTCACCCGGTGCATCATCCTTCGCCGTTCCGTAAATTCCAGAAATACCGCCCTGGAATCCGGCCGGAGCGCTCGCAATAGACACAGGAGCCGTAACGTCGTAAGTAAAGGTGTTTGTGGTAACCGTAAGGACTTCTATATTGCCGCCGCGGTCTTGAACCGAGGAAGACACCTCATACTGCCGGGGTGAGGTTAGGTTTGCCGCGGGGAAAGGGAGTGACCAGGTTCCACTCGATTCCCCGACAAACGTTGTCGGCAGCCAAACCGGTGTAGCGCTCAAAAAGCCGGAACCGTTCCAATAGTTATTGCCGCCAAAGAGTTCCCGGACTGTGACCATCACACTTCCAGCCGCAAGACCGGCCTCATACTCGCGGAAACCGACCTTGCAAATACCCGGATTAAACGTACAGAATTCGTCGTCGGCTGTTCCCGTAATTTCCGTCAAACCCGCACTCGCAAAGCCGTTGGGGGGCGGGGCCGTCGTGTTGGAAGCCGGTGTCGTCAAATCGACGATGAAGCTGGAAAATGAGATCGGTGCCTCAAGGTTGAGTGCGTCGTCCTCTCCGCGGGTGTGGACTTCATACCGCATACCATCCTGCCAAAGCGCTTCGTTATTAAAGAGGAATGACCACTCCGGATCAACAAACGCCGTTGGGAAAAGCGGAGGACTAGGTTCAGCCGCAACCCATTCCGCAAGGTCGCGCCACCCGGCAACCACTCCGTCTTCGCAGCCCGAACACCAGAGATTGAGCAAAACCGCCTTCATGGGCGAGCCTGTAATAACCAAGGGCGAGACATCGGTATGGGCTGTTCCCGAAACCGTCGCGAGCTGTCCTTTATCGCGTACATACGCATTGGGAAGCGGTGAAGTCAGGATCGTATAAGGCGTTGAGTTATCGTAAATAAACCGAACCGCCGGAGTAACGCTGTCGGCCTCAAGATTGTTTCCAATGTCGGGGACAGACGGCGACGTTGAGATATTCAGCGCAACATCGATTGCCCGTTTCCAAATGACATACTCCACGTTACCGGAAAGATTCGGAAACGCCTTATTCCATTCAGTTGTTCCCGAAACCGGAATCCAGTTGGCGGGATTTGCATCAAAGGCATCACCGACCCCGGTCCAGAAACTACCACCGGAGTTCTTCAGTAGGATCTCGACTGTGGCCACACCCGAAGTACCCGTCGCGGAATCGTCTGCAGTTCCCGCCAAGGCCTCAAGACCCAAAGCGTTGTAGGATTTCAGCGTAACGGGGAAGGTGGAATTAAGCACGGCAGGCAGGTCATCGTAGACAAAGGTATATCCTTCACCGCCGCCGGGTACGGAGTCGTCGATATTGGTCGCTTCATCCATCGGACGCGCGACAACCTGATAGTTTTTCCCCGCGACGTAACGCGCTGTGGAGAACTCCACGTTCCAGCAATAGTTTTCCGTTCCACCTTGACAACTCGGCGGACCGGACTGTTCCAGGGTCGCGATCCTCCACGCATCACCGTTGATATCGAGATCGGTCACATCAAACGCCGCATCAGTGGTGAAATTCCACCATTGGTTTGCACCAATGTCGCGCACAGCGAGTTTAACCAGTTTGACGCCGGAAAGACCGTTAATACCTACATCACGCGACGTTCCTGAAAGAATTTCAAGAGACCCGTTGTGAAACGCGGTATCGGGCTTCAGAATTTGAATAGCCGGGATCGTATTATCATAAAGGAAGTTCTGTTTAATAACGCCCGCGTCATTGGAATTGACGACATCACCTACGGAATTGCCCGAATGGTCAAAGGCACGGAAGAAGGCATTATAAGACACGCCGTTTTCATAAGCCGCTGCGAGATTCGGATCGGTATAACTCCACGGGCTCGCAACGACTACCGAAGAGGTCCAATGGACCGCGAGTTGGGGGCCGACGCTAAATGAACCCGTACCGTAGTCCCACCACATCGCACCACCACCGGAACCGGAAGAAACAGCAATCCAAATCTGATCAAGGCCCGATTGAATACCGCCCGGCTCAGTCGCCGTTCCGCTAATTGTCTGCAACTGACGGGTCGACGCAGCCGCGTTTGAATACGGCGGAGGATTGGGAGCGGGAAGCGGCAAAGGCGGCGCGGTAACAAAACCGGTTGGGGGCGAGTCATCATACCGGAACGTAATTTCCCCTGTTCCGGGTGCTGAGCGCTCGTTGCCCGCGTTGTCGGTCACGCGCAGGAAGATGCGGTAGTCTTCACCGTTAATAAATCCCCCCGCACCGACAAGATCATCATACGTCCAGGTGATATCACCCGGAGCGGCCGTAAAGGTAGCGGTCGAATAGTGCTCATTGAGCGCGGTCCATGACGACCCGGTCCAATCTTCATCAGAGCCCGGAGGCAGGCGCTGAATCCGTACCTCGATCTTATTGAGACCGGATAGATCACCACTGGCAGTACCGGAAATCTCGGTCAAGGAGTTGAGGAAACCCGTCGCCGGTAACTGGAGCGCAACGGTCGGGATACTGTCATCAACAATAAAGGTCCGAATATCAACCCCGTCTGTCACCGGATCTGAGACATTTCCATTATTAGCGGTGCCAACTCCGGGAAAGGATTCATCCTCGGCACGCGTCTCGACCCGATACTGCGTATCTCCCGCGAGCCACAAAATGTCGGTGTCATACGACCACGGTGTAAAGCTCACCTGGAAAGTGTCAAACCAACCGCTCGTTGGCAAGGTTCCCGAAGTCCAAACCTGGGGACCCGGCAGCCAATAATAAGTGTCGTTAGCCTGCAAGTAACCGACACGCAATTCTGAGCGCTTAATCGGAGAATTAAACGGTGCTCCAGGGTCGGTCACGTTAGCCTGCAGCGGATTCAAGGCGTTTCCGATGTTGGCACTCTTATACGAGGCTCCATCGGCAGGGAACACAAGAGAGCTATTGGGTGCAACATTGTCATAAAGGAAGGTCATAGACGTCACGCCTGCCGCAAACGAAAGATCTTCAGTGGTCGCGGTATCGATAGTTTTTACGAGCAGGGTGTAATGCGTATTGGAAATAGCGAGAGCGGTGTTAAGATTTCCGGTCTGGAAGGACCAAACCCCGGGAGCGGACGAGGTCTCGACCCA
>JBFIEP010000169.1:0-6035 GCA_041603335.1 Elusimicrobiota bacterium
GACGCTTGCCACGACGGCACTTCCGTACGCGCCGCGCGTGACTGTGAGCTTTCCGTCTGCAAGAGCAACATCGGTAGCGTCTGAAGAAATTCCCCCGTCTAATGCCACCGCGACACGCGGTGCGACGGATCTGCCGTACACGGAGGCCGAGAATATGATTGTCTTCGGTTTGTCCGAACCAGCGGCCGCGGTAATCGCACCTGCGTGGGCTTCATCGACAAGCTGATCAAGGGCATCATGTTCAAGCACAAGCACCTTGTCGGCCCCGTGGGAACCGGCATCGGCGGCTTTGTCTGCAACACCTTTCCCGATAAGAACGGCGGTCACCGTTTCTCCGCGGGCATCGGCGATCTTCCGGCCGGCGGTGATCAACTCAAACAATGCCGGAGAAAGATTTCCATGCCGTACTTCTCCAATACACCAAACTCCTTTGCCTTCGTATGCCATCGTAAAATCCCCTTAAATGAACTTCGTCTCTTTGAGCTTTTCGACCAAATTCTTCGCAAGCTCTTCAGGCGTTTCGCCCGTAATGGCAATTCCTGAACCTCGTGTCGGGACAGGCTCCATCTTTACAACTCCGGTTGGAGAACCGGCTGCGCCGATTGCCGCAGCATCAACTCCGATATCGGCTGCGCTCCAGGTCGGAATTTCAGCCTTCTTGGCTTTCATTTTCCCCTTCAGGGATGGAAGCCGGGGTTCGTTGATTTCCTTGGTTACGCCGACGATTGCCGGAAGGGTTAGTTTCAATGTATCAGCCCCATCCTCCATCGCACGTTCTACCGAGATGGAGTCATCGGAAACCTCGGTAACCTTTCGAACCGCCGAAACGCTGGGGCGTTGAAGACGCGCCCCGACCAAGGCGGTCATGTGCCCTGATTCTCCGTCGTTGGTCTGTTTGCCGAATAGGATCAGTTTCACGTCTCCGAGTTTTTTGATCGCTCCGGAAAGAATAAGCGAGGTCGCCATCGTGTCAGAACCGTTAAACGCATCATCGCTGAGGACGACGCCTTCATCGCACCCCAGTGCCAACGCGGATCGAACGACTTCTGCACAATCCGCTTTGCCGGCGGAGATAATTGTGACCTTGGAACCATCCAATTTTTCCTTGATGCGCAATGCTTCTTCAACAGCATATTCATCGAAGGGGTTGATCCCGTGGGGCAGACCTTCTGTTTGGATCTGTCCATTCCCATCAAGAGCGACCGAGGTCGACGATGGTGTCCGCTTTACGCAAACTGCAATATGAATTCCCATGATTCCTTCCTTAGGCCGCGACGGCTTCTTTGCGTGCCGCGCTCGCCGCTTCTTTGATCATCATCATCCCGATCTCGTTGCGCTGAACCTGGTTCGTGCCTTCGTAGATTTGGGTGATTTTCGCGTCCCGCATGAATTTTTCAATCGGGAAATCGCGCATGTAGCCGATGCCGCCGCACATCTGGACGCAATCGGTCGTTACCTTCATAGCCGTATCCGAGCAGAACACTTTCACCATCGCTGATTCCTTGGTCCAGCGCTTGGCACCGAGTTCTTTCATCGCATCGTAAACGAGGATGCCTTCCTTAATCGCTTTTTGAGTCGCAGGGATGAGGTCCTTATCCATGGCTTTCGCAACCGAGTAGAGCAGGGCACGGCTCGCTTCGATTTGGGTCGCGCAGTCTGCGAGGATGTGCTGCATGGCCTGGAAGCTGGAGACCGGCACGCCAAACTGTTTTCGCTGGCGTATGTATTCGATCGTCTCGTTGAGTGCTCCTTGTGCGATGCCGAGCGCTTGTGCCGCGACGCCGGGTCGGGAAAGGTCGAAGGTCCCTTGGGCCACGTGCAGCCCACGCCCTTCTTTATAAAGAAGGTTTTCCTTCGGGATTTTGCAATTCTCGAAGACGAGTTCATAAGTTGGGTTGCAGCGAATTCCCATTTTTTCTTCCTTCTTTCCGAACGTGAAGCCCGGTGTTCCTTTTTCAACGATGAAGGCGGTGATGCCGCGAGGGCCTCTGTCCAAATTCGTCGAGAAAAAGAGCACGTACGTTTCGGATGTCTCCCCGCCTGAGCAGAAATTTTTAACACCGTTAAGAACGTAGTGATCGCCCTCGAGTTTTGCCGTGGCACCCATCGAGGTCGCGTCGGATCCGGAGGCCGGCTCAGTGATGCAGAAGGAACCGAGTTTCTTCCCGGAGGCCAGGTCCGGAAGATAGCGTTTGCGCTGATCCGGGTTTCCAAATAGAAGGATTGGAATTGCGCAGAGCGAAGAGGTTAAAGCGGAAAGGCCAATACCGCCGCAGGCTTGAGCAAGCCGCTCGGCCATAATAATGAGTTCGAGGTTCCCCCCGCCGAGTCCACCGTATTCTTCGGGCAGGTAAACGCCGAAAAGGTCGGCTTTGCGCATTTCCTCTATGATGTCCCAGGGAAATTCTTCGTTTTGATCGTATTTAGCCCGTACTGGTTTGATCTTTTTTTCGGCAATTTCACCGGCCATATTGATGATTTCTTGCTGTGTTTCGGTTAGTTGATAATCCATTTTACTTCCCCCTAAGTGAATCCCTATTTGCGTCCCGATTTCCGCGCCTTTTCGCTAAAGCGCTGGAGGGCGTCACGGGCCGCCTCCTGTTCCGCCTCTTTTTTAGTCTTGCCTGTACCTTCTCCGAGCTTTTTTGCGCCGAACGTGACCTCAACGTTAAATGTCTTGTCGTGATCGGGTCCGGTCGCTTTTAGGATGGCGTACTCGGGCATGCTTTGATGCCGCTTTTGTACGAGCTCCTGGAGACGGCTTTTGAAATCGGTCTCGATGAATTCGCCGCGTTCATCGAGAAAGCAACGATGGACGAAATCGTTTGCGGCATCGAAGCCTCCGTCCACAAAAACGGCGCCAATAACTGCCTCGAGTGCATTGCCCAACAGACTCGGTCGGGTCCGGCCGCCGGTTGATTCTTCTCCGGAGCCGAGCCTCAGGTACCGGCCGAGGTCAATAGACTCGGCCCACTGGGCTAAAGAAGCCCGGGAAACGAGGGACGCTCTATGCTTAGAGAGACGTCCCTCGTCTTCCTCGGGGTGCTCATCGAACAGAAGGCGGGCTACCACAACCGAAAGCACGCTGTCGCCCAGAAATTCCAGACGTTCATTATGCCCCTCTTTATTCTGCTCGAATGCGAATGACTTGTGGGTCAGCGCTTCTTGCAGAACGTCCGAGTTTCGGAACCGATAGCCGATGACCTCCTCTATCGAGGTTGTCATCGCGGCGCCGCGTACAGCCTTACTTCTTCGCGTTCGCTTTGATGTAGTCGATCGCTTGGCCGACGGTCTGGATCTTTTCGGCCTGTTCGTCCGGAATCTCCGTGTCGAACTCTTCTTCAAGCGCCATGACGAGCTCAACGGTGTCGAGCGAGTCGGCTCCGAGGTCGTTCACGAAATGCGCCTGAGGGGTTACCTCGGCAGCATCAACGCCGAGTTGCTCGACGATGATTTTTTTTACGCGGTCTTCGTAGTTGTTATCAGCCATAGTGAACCTTGTCTCCTGTAAAATACGGCTATGCCGTCAAAGCTCCCGACCACCGTCGACCACCAGAACCTGACCCGTCATGTAGGTGGAATCGTCGGAAGCTAGGAAAAATATTGCGTTTGCGATCTCGGAGGGCTCTCCGATCCGGCTTAGAGTAATGCGTTCGTAAAGTTTCTTTTTGGGTTCCTCGGGGATGGCGTCTGTGAGCCGGGTGTGGATAAAACCCGGTGCAATCGCGTTTACGAGGATGTTGCGGGAAGCGAATTCTTTGGCACACGACTTCGTTAAGCCTATAACGCCGGCTTTTGAGGATGCGTAGTTTGTTTGTCCGGCATTGCCTTCAATCCCCACCACCGAGGCTACGTTGATAATGCGGCCTGAACGCGCCTTCATCATGGTGCGAAGACCGGCTTGTGTGCAAAGAAACGCACCCTTAAGATTGACGTTGAGAACCGCGTCCCAGTCTGCTTCCGACATGCGCATCATTAATCCGTCTTTTGTGATGCCGGCATTGTTTACGAGGATGTCGATTTTTCCGAACTTTTCAATCGCGGCTTTGACAGCGGCGACACAGGCGTTTTTGTCGGTGACGTTTGCTGCAGCTCCGAGGGTTTCTACACCGTATTCCGAGGCGAGTGCTTCGGCCGTTTCCTTAACAGCGGTCTCGTCAAGATCGATGACAACGACCTTGGCGCCCTCGCGGGCAAAGCGTTCAGCGGTGGCCCGCCCGATTCCAAGGGCACTGCCTGTAATAACAGCGACTTTCCCTTCCAGTCGCTTGGCGCCTACAGCGCCAGCGTACGAACGTTCCTGCAATGCAGTATTCTCCATCCCTGTAATCCCCCTGTTGGCCTTGATGCTACTCGATTGCGCCTTGGGTTTCCATCCCGGTCTTTACATCTTCCAGTCTTTTCTGCAACCGTTTTCGAAACTCAGACCCTTCGAGTTTAACTGCTGTTTCAACGGCTTTTGCGGCTTCTTCTGACGTTCCCCCGCAAAGTACCGCAGTACCTGCGACGCCGAGAAGTACGGTCCCTCCCGTTCCAATGCCAAATCCCTTGGCAGCCGCTTCCTTTAATGCGGGCCGAACGAGCATGGCTCCGAATTTCCGGATGGGATTTTTCGCGACGCCTGATTCTAGCATTAAGGAATACATATCCGCCAAGCCCTTCAGAGAGCCTAAAACCAACTCTCCAGTATCCCCATCCGTCACAATCACATCAGTGTCACCGCTTGTGATACCGGCGGAATCGATGGCACCTTTGAAACGTATTCCTGCATACTTAAGCAACGGAAGTGCCTCTCGTGCAAGTTCACTTGGTCCCGAGGCCGGAGTTCCGGAGGTGAGAATGCGAACGGTGGGTTCGTTTCGTTCCAGAACGGTGTTTACGTAAATGGAACCCATGATCCCGCATTGAAGAAGATGCCAGGGCTTATAGTCTCCTGCGGATCCGACGTCCAATAACAGGGTCGGGAGTTTATGGGATGGGAGGAGGCAGGCTGCAGCAGGTTTAAGAACACCGGGAAGACGTTTGAAATGCCAGAGGGCGGCGGCGGCGGCCACCCGCGGGTGAGCAACCGAAACCAGAACGTCCGCTTCGCCCGATGCTGCGCACGCAGCTGCATTGATAAGTGATGTATCGGTTCGGTCGCGGCAGGCGGCAACCGGGTCCTCATCCGTTTTAACGACGCCGGGTGCGTCGTGTATCGCAATTTGGGCGTTTTCAGACGAGCCTAGGATGGATAGCTCGGCTCGAATTGCCTCTTCAGGTCCAAAAAGCCGTAATTCATGCTCTCCCGTTCTCGCAGCGGCGATTGCCCCCGCGAGAACGGGATGAATGGGACCGCCGCCTAGATCAAGGGCGATCCGCATGAATAATTATCCTTGCGGCTCTTGGCCGCCTTCAGGTTTTTGCTTCTTTGACTTCTTTTCCTTTTTGGCGATGATGAGTTTCCCACCATAGAACCCGCACTCTTTGCAGACTGTATGCGGACGAACAAATGATTTACAGTTTGAACACTTGCTGGATCCTTTCAGATCGATCTGCGAGTTTTTAGAGCGGCGGTTACCGGTTCGACGGGGTGTGTGTTTACGTGCTGGATTAGGCATGTCTAATTCTCCTTCAGTTTCTTCAGAGCGTTGAATGGGGATTCGTCCGGGGACGAGTCGGGTTGACCGGGTTCGCGTCCGTCTTCTCCCCAAGGAATCTTACAGTCAGGACTGCAAAGTGAGCGTTGCGGAATTTCGAGAGTCGCATTTTCCCGAATGTCATCGGATACATCAATAAAGTCCTGGGACATCGGATAGGTCTCTTCGAATTCTGCGTCATATTCGGCGGCATGATCCTTGAGGCAGCGGGCGCAGGGAAGGATCCAGGCCCCTGCGATGCGGGCTTGAAGAAGGATTTCAGAACCGCCAATGGAAAAATCAAGAGCAACCGAAACATTCCCTCGATGCCGCGTATCTTTTACGGTTTCAGCGAATAGAGTCGCGGAAGGAATCGAGAGGGACGTCGATAATCCCTTCATCTCTTGGATTTGGGAA
>JBFIEP010000170.1:0-6028 GCA_041603335.1 Elusimicrobiota bacterium
CGAGCATTTCGGCGATCTGCCGCCGGTCTTCGTAAACGCCCTGACCCTGTGAATAAACAAGCACGCCGTCTCCGTCGGGTTCGGCCAAGCAGGCTTCCGGTTCAAGGTAGGCATGCTCGATAAATTGCGTGGTGTAGGTGCCTTCGTGAACGAATTCGCACTGTTTAAAGGCGTCTTCAACATCCCCTTTCTTAGCGACCGACATGCTGAGTTTATTCCCGTCCGGGCGAACCTGAGGAGAGCCGTCTTTAAGGGCTTCGAACATATCGGTAACGGGTTCGAGTTCCTCAATTTCAATATCGACGGCTGCGGCGGCTTCGTATGCCAAATCCCGCGTGCGCGCGACGGCGACGGCAAGGATGCTGCCGACATAGTGAGCGACTTCGCCTTCGGCGACCAGTTGGGGCCAATCCCGTACGATGAGACCGACCGTGCGCTTGCCGGGGATGTCGCCGGCGAGCAGAACGCGTTCAACACCATCCATCGCTTCGGCGCGGGAAGGGTCGATCTTGATAATCCGTGCGCGAGGCGATCCTACCGTCCTTACAGCGGCATGAAGCATGCCGGGCCGGGTCATGTCGGCGACATAAGGGCGTTTTCCGAGAACGGCGTCTTTGATGGCAACCTTCGGAAGCCGGGAACCGACTTTTCCCGTCTGTTCGGCGACAGGGACAGGCTCCCCCGTGCGTATCGAATGTCCAACCGCTTCGATCGAATCAATTATTTTTTTGTACCCGGTACAGCGGCAAAGGTGTTGGTTCAGCGATTTCGCGATTTCATCCCTGCTCGGTTCGGGATTAGTTTTGAGAAACGCCGCCGCGCGCATGACGATTCCCGGAATGCAGAATCCGCACTGGGCTCCGCCGCGTTCGGAGAATGCGGTCGCAAAGGCGTCGGAAAGTTTCGTTTCGAGGCCGTCGGTCGTCGTGACTTCTTTCCCTGCGGCCTTGCTCATTTTTGTGGCGCAGGCGAGTACCGGTTTCCCGTCTAAAAGGACAGTACAGCATCCGCATGCGGCTTGCGGGGCGCAGCCGTCCTTCGCGGTAGTGATGCCGATGTCTTCCCGTAAAAAATCCAGAAGCGAGCGGTCGGGTTTCCCGAGAAACTCCGTTTCTTTCCCGTCGATTTTAAGGAGAATCGCATCCGCCATCGTTTAAACTCCCGTTCTCTCGTTAAAGGACTCGATGAGGCGGTCGTATTCTTCTACTTGCGCGAATGTCTCGGTCCAAAATCCGGGTTCCCATAATCGGTCTAAATCCTCGACGGTTCTACCCTGTTGTTCGACCCAGGTGAAATATTTGAGGTTATGAAGGGCCTTGCGGTCGTGGTAGCCGAGTTCGCGCATGTGATCGGTGGTTGTTCCTCTAAGGTTTGCGGCGAGATCGCCGGACGCGTTGTCGCGGGTGTAGGTTCCCCGCTCTTCAGTCAGTTCATCCAGCCGCGAGCCGTAGAGTTTCGAGGAATCGGTAAATACGGTCATGACGACATCGTCTTCACCCAGTTCGAAGAATTTAGCCGTCTTAATCGAAGCGAGCAGGTTGCAGAATCCGGATATTCCAAGCAGCGGCATTTGGGAAAGAAGTTCCTCGGGGATTCCTTCCTGCTTCAGGCGTTCAATCCCGGCTTCTTCGTTAAACAACCGCAGGAGGCTTACGGGTGCTTCGTCGTCAATTGCAACGACGAGATCCGTGTTGCGGACATTGTGGACCCAAGGAATGTGTTTATCGCCGATGCCTTCGATGCGGTGTCCGCCGTAGCCGTTTCGCAGCATGGTCGGGCACTGCAGCGCTTCGACAGCGGCGATACGCACGGCGGGATCGGCCGCTTTAAGCCGGTCTCCCGCGGCGATGGTTCCGGCCGATCCGGTGGCTGAGACATAAGCCGCCAGGCGGCTTTTGGGACCGCGCACGGCATCAAAGGCTTCTTCAACCGCGGTCCCGGTCACGTGGTAGTGCCAGGTGGGATTTCCCATTTCTTCAAACTGGTTGAAGATGACGCAATCCTTGCGGTTCTTCTTAATGTCCCAGCAGGCGTCGTAAATCTCCTTAACATTGCTTTCACAGCCCTTGGTTGCAATCACCTCCGCCCCTATTTCTCTAAGCCAGTCGAAACGCTCCTTGCTCATCTCCTCGGGCAGGATCGCGACGGGGGTTGAGGCTAAAAGAGCGCTGTCAAAGGCTCCTCCGCGGCAATAGTTTCCAGTCGATGGCCACACCGCTTTTTGAGACGTCGGATCGAATTGCCCCGTGACGAGGCGGGGTGCCAGGCAGCCAAACGCCGCTCCAACCTTGTGGGCTCCGGTCGGAAAGCGGCTTCCCACTAGACCAATGACGCGCGCCTTGATGCCGGTAAGCTCCCGGGGAATCTCGAGATAGTTTACGCCGCCGTAGAGTCCTGACTCGACGTCGTTTTTCCAGGTGATGCGGAAAAGGTTGATGGGGTTAATATCCTCGAGCCCGACTCCGGCAAGCCTGCTTGATACGGAGGCGGGGATTTTAGAGGGGTCCGCCATTTGGGCGAATGTCGGGATTAAAATTTTCCGTTCGCGGCAGCGCGCGATCGTTTTTTCCAGAACTTTCTCGTTAACGGGTGTTTGGCTCATGGTTTCATCCAACTCCTGTTCTTTTTGACCAATTTCCTCAATGCGCTCATTTCCGGCGCGATAATCCGCGGGCGTCCCGCGGCTTTAAGCGCACCCGCGACATCTTTGAGACCGTTGCCGGTGATAAGGGCGACAATGCTTTTCTTCGGGGTAATGAGTCCCTTCTTTACGGCATGCTGCACGCCCGCGACGGCGGCGGCGGCGGCGGGTTCTGCGAATACGCCCTCTGTTCGGGCGGTGAGGCCGATCGCCTTTAGAATTTCATCATCGGAAACCGTTATCGCGAAGCCTTTGCTTTGCCGCAATGCCCGCCGTGCCATGTCGCCGTCGCGCGGTTTGTCCACGGCGATGCTGTCGGCGAGAGTTTTTGCTTGGACCGGCCGAATCGGTTTTCCCGAATTGTAGGCCTTGGCGAGCGCGGCGCTTCCTTGCGCTTGTACCGCGATGAGGCGCGGCAGTGAATCAATCAGGCCCGCCGCTTTGAAATCGAGAAATCCCTTCCAGATGCCGCTTAGGATGTTGCCGTCTCCCACCGGGACAACCACGAAATCGGGAACAGACCATCCGAGCTGTTCGATAATTTCAAACGAGCAGGTTTTTTTCCCTTCGCGGGTAAACGGGTTAAATCCCGTGTTGCGGTTGTACCAGCCGTATTCTTCGCACGCATCGAGGCAGAGGTCGAACGCGTCGTCATAGTTTCCGCGCACGCTGATCACTTCCGCTCCAAAAATCAGAAGCTGCGCGACTTTCGCGGGAGGAGCCTTTTCGGGAACGAACACGATCGGGGTGATTCCGGTACCCGCCGACATGCACGCGAGAGAAGAGGCGGCGTTTCCTGTCGACGCGCCCGCGATAATCCTGCGGCCGAGATCGCGGGCGCGGGCGACAATGACGGCACTCGCGCGATCCTTAAGCGAGGCGCTGGGGTTTCTTCCATCGTCTTTCAAATAAAAACTTGAGAGTCCTAGTTCCCGGCCCAATCGCTTTGCTGTTATCAGGGGCGTCCAGCCCGGACGTTGGAGGGGGTAGTGCCCGGGAGAGTCTACGGGGAGCAGGTCGGCGTAGCGCCAAAGGCTGAAGTCTCGGCTGTTGTCTAGGATTTCGCGGCTGAGCCGCTTTTTGACGGCCCGAAAATCATAGTCCACCGAGAGGTTCCCATCGCAGTTAAGGCATAAATAAGAGCTTTCTTTTTGGGGATATTCTCGTTTGCAGCTATAGCAGCGAAGTCCTAGGACATGGGAAATACCGGTATTTTTTGTCATGTGCGTAAAATCTACTCCTTATTATTAGCAACGTTTTTTCCACTGATTGCAGCGATCAAATAAAAGCACTATGCGATCGCCGAAGACTTGCTCAAGCGGGGCGTACTGAGCGGCCTGCACCAAAAACGCACAAGCCCCCGCATTAATCCCATTCATTTACGGGCGGCGTTAGCCATTTTCAATGGCTCGATTGTTGCGGGAACTCCCGGGCTGCCGCAATACCCCTACGCCTTAAGGAGGCCCGATGAGTGCAAAAATGTGGATTTCAGAGTTACTCCGAAGAGAGAATATTGAATTTCGGGAGGTTAAGCACCCGACCGCTTTTACCGCACAGGAACTAGCGCACAGCGAACATGTCAGCGGTCACCGCGTGGCTAAGGTCGTGGTTGTCTTCGCGGACGGAAAGCCCATGATGCTGGTCTTGCCGGCCTCGCGCCGGGTCCTGTTGAGCTCTTTACAGGAACTCACGAATTCAGAGGAGATTCACCTGGCGAGTGAAGCCGACATGAGTCTGCTGTTCCCCGACTGCGAGGTAGGCGCAGAACCGCCCCTGCGGCACGGAGAGAAGATGCCGGTCTGGATGGATGAGTCCATGCAGGTGGAGGGAGAATTCGTGTTCAGTGGGGGGACTCACCGGGACGGGATTCATATGGACTTCAAGGATTGGTTCGATCTTGTTGATCCCCGGGTTGAATCCTTCACCGTGGAGCCGGGACGCTTTCCGCCTAGACCCGTTGAAAGTCGATAATCCGTAAGGACTCGATGGGTTGTTTCAACAACTGCTGTTGACGCAGTTGTCTCCTCTTGTCTCCTCGACGGAAAATTCGTGTTGACGTGGAACCCGCTTGGCGCCTAATCTATGGATAAGATTTGAATTTGATAAAGGTCAGGGTTTTCCATGATGGCTGTCAGAAGAATTTTGTTGTCGGGACGAGAATGCCGTTTCCCTACCGGGTCGGATTCTCGATGATAGGCGGTGTGAGGACTAATTTGACGATTCTTATTGCCGACGATGAGCCGAAATTTACCAGGGCCTTGAGCCGCTTATTAAAGCGTCACGGCTTTGTCACGCGCGAAGCGCTGAGCATTCAAGCGGTCAAGTCGATAGTTAACTTTGACGAACTGGACTTTGTCCTTTTGGATTTGCATTTGGGAAAATCAAACGGTTGGGAAATTCTTCGTGCCTTGCGCGAGGCCAGTAGGATTCCGGTGATTATGATGACGGGGGGGAGGCTGGATTCGGAAATGCGAACTGATGCCGAGGTATTGGGAGCCCAGGATTTTTTACAGAAACCGTTTGAGATCAAAATCCTTATAGAGGCGATAGGAAAATATTCATAATTCTGACCTTCCCCTGATTCAGGATGCCGTAAAGAGTCTGTACCCGCCGGGAAGGGTCACAATCGGTTCATCAATCCCCGCCGATTCCAAATCCTCGCGCAGCCGCGCAATAGTCCGGTCCACTGTTTTTATTGTTTCCCCATCAGACCACAGGCGCTCCAGAAGCGTTTCTTTTGAAAGACCGTCTTCACTTCGCATGAGTTCTACCAACAGGTCGAAGCGCTTCGGCCCCAAGCGCCGAATCTGAGAGCCATCCACAAAGACCGCCCTGGAATCGGTTCGAACGGTGATGCGTCCGCATAGAAGGGTGTTTGAATCCGGGGCCCGAGCGGTCTTCTCAACCCCTGACATGCAGTCCTTGATTGTTCTTAGAAGTTCTCCGGAGCTTACGGTTTTAACGAGAAACCGGGTATTTCCGAAGGCGGCCGCTGCGGACCGAAACGGACTAAGCGCTTCCTTCACCCCTGAAATAAGAATTACCGGGACATCGGCTGTTTTGCCGTTGCCGCGGAGTTGTTCGAGAATGCGTATCCCGTCAATATCCGGAATGCACACATCGAGCAGAATGAGATCGAAGGGGTCTGTCTTGGCAAGATGAAGCCCTTCCACTCCTGTATAAGCGACGCTGGTTTTAAAGCCGTTTCGATTGAGAAATCTCGAAAGCAGGCGGGCGTACATCCTGTTGTCTTCAATGCAAAGAATCTGTGCCATTTCATTGTGAGACAAGTTGTTTGCCATGGGTTGACCTTGTGAAAGATTTTCTTCATCAAGTGATCAAGGCTTTCTTTTTCCAGTTCCACCTGATGCATCGAGGCGGCCTACG
>JBFIEP010000171.1:0-6008 GCA_041603335.1 Elusimicrobiota bacterium
CCCAATGGAGAGGAAGGACTTGCCGCCTTTGAGGCGGAGTCACCCGACCTCGTCTTGTTGGATGTAAACCTCCCCGATATGGATGGCATGGAAATATGCCGGAAAATTAGAGAAGAGGGCCCCCGCAAGGACACGCCGATTTTATTCTGCACGATCCGGTCGTCTGTCGGACGTGTTTCCGAAGGGCTTAAATCCGGCGGGAACGATTACGTTATTAAACCGTTTCAAACCGAAGATTTGCTTGCCCGTGTGAATCGGGCGTTAAATAAGGAGTGACGTTTGCAACACATTGCCGTCGTCGAAGACGACAACGAAGTCGGAGAGTTATTGAAGACCCTGCTGGCAGCCAATGGGTACGCGGTGGACTTGTATCCGACTCCGGGGCGGTTCTTCGATGCGTTGTTGATTCAAAAGCCTACGTTAGCGTTCATTGATATGCGCTTACCCGGGATGGATGGAAGGGAAATTATCCGTGTTTTACGTGCAAATCCCGATACGAAAAAGATTCTTTTGATAGGCATGTCGGCCGAGGAGCGAAGTCCGAAAGATATTGTGAATGGATTTAACGCCGGTGCCGATGAATATCTCGTGAAGCCGATCGATTCCGAGTTATTGCTTGTTCGTATCGGCGCATTGCTTCGGCGCGGCGGAAATGGAAGTAGTGAGCCGGAAATTGAAACGCTAGTCGTCGATGAGTTAACGATTCTTCCCCAGCAGCGGGAGGTCCAGTTTGATGGAAATCCGGTAAAAATGACGCGTCTCGAATACGAGCTGTTGTTGTACTTCATACACAACCGCAGCCGTGTTTTGACAAGAAGCGTGTTGTTGGAAACCGTCTGGGAAGGAGACCCGACTATGTCGACCCGAACGGTTGATAAGCATGTCGAGACTTTGCGGCGGAAATTGGGAGCCTTTGGTGATCGAATTGAGACGGTTATTCGCGTTGGATATATATTGAGGTAGGGGGGAATCTGTGGCGAGGGAATGGATATTAGTTGTCGACGACGATCCCGCAATGGTCGCACTCGTTTCAGAGCGTCTTGAAATGGCAGGGTATCGCGTAACGACAGCGAATGACGCTAAACAGGCCTACATCCAGGCTGAAACCCTTTCCCCAAAACTTTGCCTTCTTGACATGCAAATGCCGGGTTTTGGAACCGGGGCGGATGCCATCCGCCGTTTTCGCGAACATCCTCGAATGGTTAATATCCCTGTGATTGTATTGACCGGGATGGAACCTTCAAAGGCACGTGAGATGCTTCCCCAGGACCCGCTGGTTCAGCTAATGACCAAACCCCCTGACTGGCCGATGTTGATGAAGATCGTCGGTATGATGGTAAACCCGATTGCCGGTGAAGGCGGCGCGAAGTGAATCTCGGTCTTTGGATTGGGCTGATTGCGGGAGGCTCTCTAGCCTCCTGGAGTATTCTCACGACCGGGGCCAGCGGGGCCTTGCTCAATGTGCATGGCGTAGTGATTGTTATCGGCGGAACCATGGCTGCGACGTTGATCAATTGCCCCCTCGAGACGATTCGAAGTGCGTTCTCCAATTTTTTCTCTTTGCTTGGAAAAAATAAATTACCGACAACCGAACAGGCGATCGGTGAAGTCGTCGAGCTCGCCCGCGAGGCTCATGCCGGGGGCGGTATTCTGTCGTTGCGGGATTCCGGAGGGGATCTCGCAGAAGGCTTCGGCCATCGGGCCATCACGACAGCCATCGCAACCGGGGAGACCAACCGCACCCGACAAATCATGGAGAGCGAGATTAAGCAATCCCGCATCATTCGAATGGAGGACACGAATGTCTTCCGGACGATCGCGACGCTTTCTCCGATGTTTGGAATCCTCGGGACCTTGCTTGGAATGATAGAGGTTTTGGGTGCTTTGCAGGATCCTACCAAGGTCGGACCCGCAATGGCGTTGGCACTTTCTTCGGCTTTTCTTGGAATTGCGATCGCAAATTTTGTCTGCGTCCCGATCGCGGGCCGTATTCGAGCTGCGGCCATGCGTGAAACCCTCGTGTTGGAAGTAATTTTAGAAGGCGTTCTTGATATCGCCTCCGGCCAGGCACCCTACATCGTGGAGCTGCGTCTTGCGTCTTATTCGTACGAACGCCGTTCCGAATTGGAAGCGGCGGAAGGGCCGGGAGCGCCGACACGGATGGGCGGCGAGTAGGAACCCCGATGGGCGCCTGGACCGAACGCGAAGAAGACTACGAGGCGGCGCTTAACCGGGGTGCTCTCTGGGCTGTCACCTACGGCGATCTCATGAGTTATCTCATGATTTTCTTTCTCATGTTATACGCTTCGGTGACCACTAACAGCATGACGATGCAGATGACGATGCAGGGCGTTGAGGAGCAATTCGGAAAAGAAACCGATGTCGTGGGGGAATTGTTCTCCCGGGAAGGAATTCAGAAAATCGCGAAATTGGAAGTCGGGGAGGATAAAATGCGCGTCGTGTTTAATAGCCCCGTTTTATTCCAGCCCGGTCGCGCCGAATTAAGAAAGGGTTCCCTCGTTCATATTCGAAAACTCGCCCACGCTCTATCCCAACTGCCCAATGAGATTCAAATAGAGGGCCATACCGATGATATTCCCCTGGGGCCCAGCATGCCGTTTAAATCCAACTGGGAACTTTCGGCCGCGAGGGCTTTCTCCGTCCTGCGGGCATTTGAAGCGGTGGGAATGTCGGCGAACCGTCTCTCGGCGATTGGTTACGGAGAGTTCCGGCCGCTGCGCAGTAATGACACGATTGAGGGGCGTTCTACCAATAGGCGCATCGAAGTCAATATAATGCGCCGTCGGGAATAGAGGTTTAGGCAACCCCGAGAGTTTCGTCGATCTTGGGTTTTAGGGGCAGGCGGAATTTAAACCGGCTGCCTTGGCTTTCGTCGGATTCCACCCAGATCCTACCGCCGTGCAATTCAACAACCTTTTTGCAGATAGAGAGCCCGAGACCGTATCCCTGTGCCTGGTTGCCGTCTTCAAGCTGCTTAAACTTTTCAAAAACGCTTTCGAGCTTGCTTTTTGGAATACCGGGGCCGGTGTCGGCGATTTCAAATTCCATCCCTTCTTCTCCGATAAATCCGATTGACAGTGTAATTATCCCGCCTCGCGGCGTGAACTTGAGCGCGTTCCCGATTAAGTTCATGACGACGCGCTCGGTCAGTTCTTTATCGCACTCGAGAGTTACGGGAGGGGCATCTCCCTCGACGGTTTTAAATTCTATTTTCTTCGTCTCGGCCTGGATCGTGTAGAGCGAGCGCATGTGATCCATGACTGTTTCGGCCGTTAGAGGAGCGGGTTCAAGTTTGATTTGGCCGGACTCGATTTTCGCGGTGTCCAGGATATCGCTGACGAGTTGTTTTAGGCGTTCGCAGGAGCCCCGGATATAGCCGATGTACATCTTTTCTTTTTCGTTGAGTTCCGAGCGTTCGTTCATGATCTGAACGAAACCGTCGATGGTTCCGATCGGCCCGCGTAGATCGTGAACGATTGAATGAAAGAATTCCCCTTTCATCCTATCGAGTTCTTTCTCGGCGGTAACGTCACGCATCACGACAAGGATTCCGACATCGCGCTTGTCCTTAGTGACCGTGACAGCGCGGCACGAATAAATTCGATTGCTTTCGCCCTCTGCGGGAGGGATTTCTATTTCAGCCATGCCCGACTTTCGTTTCCGGCGTTGGACCGAGAGGGTTAGGTCGCGCAATTTCGGCTCTTTAAGAACTTCGTTCATGCGTTTTGGTGTTTGGGATTTTTTGCCGTCTTCCGACTCGGATTCGATTCCGAGCAATTCCCGGGCCGCCGCATTAACCATAAGAATCTTTCCGTCAAAGCTTGCCATCAGGATTCCGTCGGGAATGGTATGGACCAGCGAATCCACGCGCGCCTTTTCTTCAAAGACCCGCTCGACGTGGAGGTCTTCGAAAGATTTCAGCTGATCCATAAGCTCATTAAAGGATTGGGATAAGAGATTTAGTTCTCCCCATCCGAGTTCGGGAACGCGGGTTGTGAATTCATGGCGTGCGGCACGTTTTGCCGCCTCGATGAGTAGACCGAGCGGCTCTGTTAATTGGCGGGTAACCCAATAGGCGAGGCCGATGGCGCCGCAGGCTAGAAAAATCAGGAATATAAAGGCTTGGATATAAAATCCTTCTCCGATGGCGATGGCTTCCGCTCGAGGTTGAAGGGTAAGAACACGCCAGGGCAGCGACGGGGTTTTGGAGTAGGCCCCGACCATGCTCCCTTGGGTTGTCGGGATAGACGTGAGCCACCCGCTATCGTTCGGGAGGGGGCCCGGACCTTTCCAATCTTTCTCCGGAAAGTCATCGATAATCCCGGGTAGTGGAGTTCCGTCTTTCCGGGCAAGAACGATCCTTCCGTTTTCTCCTACCCGAAGCTTATGAACCTGTCTCCATAAGGTGGAGAGGTTGTAGACGGCATACAGGGTTCGGTCGCGTTTTAAGGGATATGCAAAGGTCAGGACGGGTTCCGACGCGATAAGCGTTACCGGGCTTAACTTGATGGTTCCCGTTTCCCTGGACCGGCGAACGATCGCTTCCGCGGACCGATCGACCCCGCCGCCGGGGAATAGCGATGTATCCCCGACCCGAATGCTTTCGACCATGTCCGGACCTAGGACTGACAGAAGGGAGTATCCCGGATAAGACACCACAGTCTGCTGGAGAAGTTTTAGTTCCTGAAATTCGTCAAGATTGGGACGGTTTAGCTCCGTTGCAAACGAGAGTGCGCGGTTCATCCGACCGAGTTCTGTTTCCACGGTCGTCGCGGTTAGCCGCGTCAACTGGTCGTGTAATTGTCTCGAATTTTCTTCGGCCCTCTTACCGGAGCGCAGAAAAAAAGCGCTTGCCAGGAGCACCGGTAGGAGAGCCGCGAGCACGAGTAAAAGGAAAAAACGCCGAAAAAGCGTCATAGGCTGATTTTAACACTTCTTTTGCTAGGATACATTTCATGGATGCTACGATCCTTCTCGTCGAGGATGACCTTGCTGCCGCTGCAATGGTCCGGGAGGCGGTCGATGTCGAGGGTTTTGTGTTTACCCATGCCGCTACCTTAGGGGAAGGCCGGCGTTATTTCGAGCGCCTTCGCCCGTCCCTGGTGATTTTGGATGTGCGCTTGCCCGATGGCTCCGGTGTCGATCTCTGCCGCGAAATCCGTTCTCACGGCGTTCTCGGAGCAACTCCGATTATCATGCTGAGCGGTGAGAGCCGACTCGAAGATAAAGAAGATGGTTTCGGAGCAGGAGCGGACCACTATCTGGTTAAACCGATTCCAATTGAAGAGCTGCGCATGTGGGTCAAGGCGCTGCTGCGCCGTATGAATTTGACGGAAACCGAAGGCGGCATCGTCCGGGTCGGCGATTTCTCGGTTGATCCCGCGTCCCATACGGTGACCGCAGGCGACCAGACGATAAAAAATCTCACAAAAAAAGAATTCGAACTCCTTTACGAGCTTGTGCGCTTGAGTCCCAAGGTTTTGTCAAAGGACCGTATTATGAACTCGTTGTGGAACACCGTCCTGCGGGATAATACCGTCGAAGTGCATATCCGCAATCTCAGATCGAAACTCGCTGACAACGCCAAACGAATTACCACCGTCCCCGGCGTCGGATATCGTTTCGAGTGATTCGGGGTCTGTCCCCCAGTTATTTGAGTTAATAGATGTGGATAGTGAGTCCTTTTGCTCCTCCCGGCTCCCGCGCCCCCATGGGGGGCTTTGGAAGGTGGCCCCAACAAGTTAAACAAGTTGGGGACAGACCTCTATATAGTTAGGTTAAGCCCGAGAAGGACAAGGGCAGGCTTTGCCGGAGCCGATCCAGTTCCGGGTAGAGCCAGGCGAGACGCCATGAGCGGCGTCCGCGGGCGGGGGAATCTCCGGTGCAGACGAGCGTTTCAAGATTTCCCCGGCGCTTCCAGACGAGTTCTTCGGCGGTGAAGGGTCCGGAAACGACATCTCCATCTGCGGTCCAGTAGCTCATCGAAC
>JBFIEP010000172.1:0-5960 GCA_041603335.1 Elusimicrobiota bacterium
CTGGATGCTCGAGGGCATCGGCGCGGGACTCCCCGAAGGGGACTCTCGAAAGGGTTCTCTCCTTGAAACAGCGGCCCACCATCGGGAAGCGGGACTCGCCTCACTGCAGAATACCCATTACATGGGGGGGCATTGGCTCGGGACCTTTGCAGCGTATTTGATAACCCACGCTTACTTGGAGTACCCGAAAGTACTAGAATAATTCCTGATGGCGGCTTATTTCGGACGACGCTTTCTCTTAATCCTCCCCACCTTTCTAGGTGTGACGATGATGGTCTTCGCTGTAACCCGGTTCGTCCCGGGCGGACCCGTAGAACGAATGATCGCCCAAGCCCAGTCTATGCAGGGTGAGCGCTTCACGGGGAGCGGTAATGTAGGCCAGGCGGCTCTCTCGAAAGAGCAGATCCAGGATCTCAAAGAATACTACGGGCTCGATAAACCCATTCTTATCAGCTATGTCATTTGGCTCAAGAAGGTTCTGGTCCTGGACCTCGGGAATTCCACACGCTACAACGAACCTGTCTGGGATCTTATTAAAGGAAGATTCCCCGTATCGATCTTCTACGGCATGGTCACCATGATTTTGACCTATGTCGTCTGCATTCCTTTGGGCATTATGAAGGCGATCAAGCACAAAACAGTCATCGACAATATCACGTCACTTTTTGTGTTCATCGGCTACGCCATTCCCAACTATGTCGTTGGTATTCTTATGCTCGTCTTATTCGCATCCCATTGGGAGATATTGCCAATGGGAGGGTTCTCCAGCGATAACTACGATGAGTTAACCCGGATGGGGAAGATTCTCGACATCCTTCATCATGCGGTCCTGCCCTTGACCGCCTACATGGCTGGAAGCTTCGCGGTGATGACATTCTTAATGAAGAATTCCCTGATGGACAATCTCGCGGCGGACTATGTGCGGACCGCCATCGCGAAAGGAAATGATTTTCGCGGAGCCGTACTGAAACACGCCCTTCGCAACAGTCTAATCCCCATCGCCACTCACTTCGGCAACAACATCTCGATGATTTTGATGGGCTCGTTTCTCGTCGAGACTATTTTCAACATCAACGGATTTGGCCTACTGGGATTCGATTCAATCGTCGAACGGGATTACCCGGTAGTGATGGGCATTCTCGTGATTTCCTCGCTGCTCTTTTTAATCGGCAACATTCTGTCGGATGTTTGCGTGGCTCTCGTTGACCCTCGGGTGCAGTTTAAGTGATGACTCTACAGCTCGATCCGCTCACTCGCAAGAAGCTGAATCGCTTCAAGTCCATCAAGCGTGGCTATTACTCTGCGGTCATTCTCGTCACGGTCATTTTTCTAAGTTTTTTTGCGGAGTTTTTCGTTAACAGCCGAGCGCTGATCGTACGCTATCAAGGACATCTCTATTTCCCAACCTACGGATCGGTAATCGTCGGAAAAACATTCGGACGCGACTACGCCTACGAGACTAATTATCGCGAGCTCCAGAAAGAATTCCGACAGGAAGGGGAAGGCAACTGGGTTCTCATGCCCATATCGCCTTACAACGCCTACGAGAACGATCTCACAGAAGGGATCTATCCGCCAACGGCTCCGGATAGACAGTCGGGACATTATGTCGGCACCGATTCGACGGGGCGCGATGTTTTCGCCCGTCTCGTATATGGTTTTCGGACCGCGATTATCTTTTCCATCCTATTATTGATTTGTAATTACACGATCGGAGTAACGATTGGCTGTGCGATGGGCTACTTTGGCGGATTATTCGATCTACTCTTCCAGCGAATCATCGAAATCTGGGCCAATGTGCCGTTCCTCTATATCATCATCATCGTTTCCTCGATAATGGTCCCGAATTTCTTCACCTTAATGATGATCATGTTGTTTTTCGGCTGGATTCAAATGACCTGGTATATGCGCACGGCAACCTACAAGCAGCGGGGCCGCGAATATGTGTTGGCCGCCCGCGCGATGGGGGCCTCGGACGCCTATATCATCCTCCAACACATCATTCCGAATACGATCTCGATCATCGTTACCTTCATGCCCTTTTCGATCTCGTCGGGGGTGGTCGTTCTAACCTCGCTCGACTATCTGGGATTTGGCCTTCCTGCCCCAACACCGAGCTGGGGGGAACTGCTTAGACAAGGAACTTCAAATTTAAGTTCTTCCTGGATCGTTTCCTCCGTAGTTGTATCGATGATTTTGCTTTTAACGATGGTAACCTTCGTTGGCGAGGCCATACGAGAGGCTTTTGATCCCAAAAAACACACTGTTTATGAATAAATCTAAGAGGTGGTTATGAAACGTATCGCGATGCTAATTCTAGTCGGAGCCCTTGCGGGTGCAGCTTGTTCCAAAAAATCCGAGCCGGAAGCGGAAAAAAAGGCTCCAGTCCTCACCGACGCGCAAACGGCAGCCGTCAATAAGGCCGACCTGGAAGAGCTCTTCAAAGAGACCTATTTGGAACGGGGCACTATGCCCAAGGGAATCAACTGGCTGACCAACGACTCGGATCCGGTTTTCGCCTCTCCAAAAGCAAAGAAGGGGGGAACCTACTACTACTGGATGGATTCCTTCCCCCTGACACTGCGAACCGTAGGACCTGATTCGAACGGCTCTTTCCGATCGAATTTGTTCCACAATCAGATGGATCTGCTTCACATGCATCCTGAAACCGGGAATCTATTGCCCGGTCTCGCGACTCACTGGGGGACCAACAAGGAGCAGAACACGCTGTATTTAAAGCTCAATCCCAATGCGCGCTGGTCCGACGGCGTGCCTCTGACCGCCTACGACGTTGCCTTTACTCTCAAATTCTATTTGTCGAAACACATCGTCGCTCCTTGGTACAACACACAGTACGGCGAAGAATACGACATGATCACGGTCTATGATGACCATACGCTAGCCATTAGGAGCAAGAATAAGCGGAACATCAAAGACCTCGTCTACTACGCGACATTCGAAATTCGGCCGCGTCACTTCCACATTCTCGATAAGGATTGGGTAAAGCGCACCAATTGGCAGATTGAGCCCAATACGGGTGCCTATCTGATCTCAAAAATTGAAAAAGGAAAGTTCATTGAGTTTAAACGGAAGAAAGACTGGTGGGCGAAGGATCTAAAGTATTTCAAGAACCGTTTCAATATGGACAAGGTGAAGATATCGGTTATCCGTGATGCAAATGTAAGGCTCGAACACTTCTTAAAGGGGAATCTAGACGGTTACCCACTCGTGATCCCCGAGTATTGGCACTCAAAGGTGACTGGGAAAAATGTCGATAACGGCTACATTCAGAAAGTCTGGTTTTACAATGATCGGCCCCAACCGATTTACGCGATTTACATGAGCCAATCAATCGACTTATTTAAGAACAAAGATGTCCGCATCGGGTTCGCCCATTCCCTTAATGTGGACAAGGTTTTAAAGACCGTACTCCGCGGAGACTACGACCGCATGGAAACCAATACGATGGGTCACGGGGTCATGGATAATAAGAAGATCAAGGCCCGACGGTTTGATTTGGCAAAAGCGGACGAACACTTCAAGAAAGCAGGATGGGAAAAACGCGGGCCCGATGGGATCCGTGTAAAAGACGGAAAACGTCTTTCGGCACGGGTAACCTACGGCTACGATGCCCACACCGACCGTCTCGTGGTTCTAAAAGAAGAGGCGAAGAAAGCCGGCGTTGAACTTACACTACAGAAGCTCGATGGTGCGGCTTCGTTTAAATCTATGCTCGAAAACCAGCATGAGATCGCCTACACGGGTTGGGGCGCTCAAGACCGCATGCAGTACTGGGGACAATACCACTCCGATAATGCTCACAAACCTCAGAAGAATAACTTCGGCAATGTGGCGGATAAGGTTCTTGATCCTTGGCTCATCGCTTACAAGGACGAATTCGACGAAACGAAGAAGGCTGCACTCGCACATAAGATCCAACAACGCATCCATGATGAAGCCTATACCGTGACGCTCTGGGCGGCACCCTACATCCGCTTCGGACATTGGCGCTGGATGAAATTTCCGGATCCTGTCGCCAGCAAAGGCTCTAAAGATACAACCATCTATCCGTTTGACGGGGATTGGGGCGGAGTTTTCTGGATTGACGAAGAAGTAAAGAAGGAAACGAAAGCCGCAATGAAGGCCGGGAAGAAATTCCCACCGGTCTTAATTAAGGACACCCGGCACAAAAAGGGATAAATGCCGGAACTCCTCAAGGTTGAAGATCTCCGCGTCCGCTTCGATACCGAAGCGGGTCCCGTCCAAGTGGTACGGGGGGTCAGCTTTGGGCTTGAGAAAGGAAAAACCTTGGGGATTGTCGGAGAATCAGGCTCGGGAAAAAGCGTGACATCCTTAGCCCTAATGCGCCTGCTGCCCAAGCCGTCGGGAGTCATTGAAGGGGGAGAGGTTCATTTAGACGGCACGGACCTCACCGCCCTAACGCCCCAAGAAATGAAGACATACCGGGGCAATCGTATTTCGATGATCTTCCAGGAACCGATGACGGCACTCAATCCGGTACAAACCGTACGGCGTCAATTGGGAGAGAGCTATGTCCTGCATCATCCATCGATGACGCCCAAAGAAATCGAAACCGCGTCCATAAATCTCCTGGAAGAAGTCGGCATACCGGCTCCGGAGAAGCGGCTCGATGAATATCCGCATCAGCTCTCAGGGGGGATGCGGCAGCGCGTCATGATCGCAATCGCGCTCGCCTGTCGTCCCGACATCCTCATCGCCGACGAACCCACCACCGCATTGGACGTGACGATCCAGGCGCAAATACTGACGCTGATAAAACGCCTTCAGAAGGAACACGGAATGGCTGTTATTTTCATCACCCATGACCTTGGAGTGATCGCGGAGGTCTGTGATGAAGTCGTCGTCTTGTACGCGGGGCGCGTCGTTGAGCGAGCACCGGTTCTCGACATTTTTCAATCACCGAAGCATCCCTACACTAAGGGACTGCTTGAATCCATCCCGCGCTTGGACAGCGTGCGCAAAACAGAGCTCTCAACGATAGAAGGAATGGTTCCCGACTTCTCGTCTTTGCCCAAAGGCTGCAGCTTCCAAAACCGCTGTCCTTACGTGGAAGACGACTGCAAAGCCCACATGCCCGAACTGATCAAATCCGGCGAGAATCGTTTCAGCCGCTGCATCAAAACTGAGGCAGTGTCGTGAGCCACAATCTTCTCGAGGTTAAAGGCGTCAAGATGCATTTCCCGATCCACGGGGGAATTCTCTTCCGGCAAATCGCGACGGTCCACGCTGTCGATGGCGTCTCATTTAATGTAAAACCCGGGGAGACCGTCGGATTGGTCGGTGAATCGGGCTGCGGAAAAAGCACTCTCGGCAAAACCATTCTCCGCCTCTACGACCCGACCGCAGGGGAAGTCCTATTTGAAGGGAAGGATCTCGCACACATGGGCCGTAAAGAACTGCGCGAGGCCCGCAGAGACATCCAAATCATTTTCCAAGACCCATACGAATCGCTGAATCAAACGCACACCGTCGGCCGTATCATCCAAGAACCCTTTGTCATCCACAATGTCGGCACTAAGGAGTGGCGGCGAGCCGAGGCGAAGAGACTCTTAAAACGCGTTGGTCTTCCTGAAAGCTCGCTCGACCGGTTCCCGCACGAATTTTCCGGCGGGCAAAGGCAACGAATCGGCATCGCCCGGGCGATCGCACTTAAACCAAAGCTCATCATCTGCGACGAACCGGTTTCAGCCCTCGATGTCTCGATTCAGTCGCAGGTTCTAAACCTTCTAATGGATCTCCAGAAGGAAATGGGAATGGCCTATATTTTCATCGCGCACGATCTCGCCGTGGTCAAACATGTCTCCGACCGAATTGCGGTGATGTATCTGGGGAAGGTAGTCGAATTCGCCGGAGCCGATGAAATTCATAAAACCCCGCAGCATCCATATACCCGAGCCCTGCTGTCGGCGATCCCGGTC
>JBFIEP010000173.1:0-5960 GCA_041603335.1 Elusimicrobiota bacterium
CCGACCGATCCGACCAACACCGACCCTAGGGACAGATTGAGATCAAGGCCGCCAAGACCGGTAATGGAATTTCCGATGTCGGTCGTTCCCGCGACGAAGAGAACCGTACTTGTCGAGCGGAAACCCCGGCCCTCCGCCCGGATAGTCCAACTTCCGGCCGTCAGACCGAAAAGGGAATAGGTTGCCGATGTCCGGATAACACCGGAATCCGGTGAAGGCACAAAAGAGCCGCCGAAAATCGAAGGGACGGTTTCTCCGTCCTTAATTGCCTGGACTGCGACGAACGCCCCCAAGGTCGGAGTCGAAGGGAGAATTACACGACCGAAGAGATTCGCTCGCGGCGACAATGAGATAGGGAGGTCGGTAATTTGACCCGATGAAACCGTGACGCCCGCGATCGTCGAAGAAATCCCTAAAGATGCCAACTCAACGGCAGCGGTGTACTGCCCCGCAGGGAGTCCCAGAACCGTCCAGGTACTGGCGTTGCGCCCGAAGATCTGGGCCCCGTCATCGGAGCGGGCGGCGCCTTTAGAGTAGTGAAGTGTCCCGACAGATCGCAGGGAGGCATCAAGGTTTTCTACGGTCACTCCGCCGAACAACTCGGTGGGTGCCGGAATCGGAATACCTATACTAATTCGCAGCGTTCCCAAATTCCCGAATCCCAAGGTTCCCATATCCGTCGCGGTCGATGTCGCCACGACGCCCAGGGTCGTACTGACCTCGACGGCATATCCCTGCAGGAGGGTCTGGGTCGTCGCTGTCACGGCGTAGGTTTGTCCCACGGTGATTCCCCTAACTTCAAAATAGCCGGTCGATGTTGCCCGGTCAAAACGTCCGGCCCGTAATCCAGGGCCATCGACTCGGACGATGGCGCCGGCACCCGCCGAGCCCAGGGCTCCGGTCAATATCGCCGAATCCGCGACACGAATTTCGAGGCTTCTGTCCTCGATGGATTTTGCCCCCGCCCGGAGCCTAACCTGATACCGCCCGGGAGTCAGGTAGCGGCACACAAACGAGTCGCATCGAATGGGCTCAAATGGAATAGAAAGGGACTCACTTGCATTCGACGCACCTCCTCGGTGCAGGACCCTGGTTTGGAAAAGTGTCGCAGACCCTAGAGCCACCGACCAATCCAAGGGACCCTGAGGAACGGTAAACCGGACATTTGCCCGGTCTCCCAATCCGGGAGTAAGCAAAACACTCGTCGCGCCGGACGTCAGGGTATCGGTATCGATGGAAACACCGGAGAAGTTTACCGCTGATGATCGCAACGAAATGCGGCGGACCGCTTCAGCTCTTGCCCCCCCTAACGTTGCCGTGGCAACGAGTACCTCGACACCGACTGTTGTTGTTGCGGTGCGGAACGTAAAACCTCCCGAACGACTTTGGCCCGCCGGCACCGTTACGAAATTCCGGGGACTCAGGTTGGACGGAATAAACTGCGCGGTCGTATCGAGTGTAAGGGTCGTGCCGCTGGCAATCGACGCTTCGAAAAAAACGTTCAGAGCGGTGGAAGCCGGAGTCTCATTGCCGCAGGCATCGGTTAAGAGTATTTGGCCCGTTGGGGCTTCCTGGAGAGGCGCCAAAATCAAGTCTCGGGGATCGGAAAACACCATCCCGCGAGCCGGACCCGTCGTCAAGAAAAGAACCGGCGACGTGGAGAGACTCACGAGCTCTCCTTGCGCATCACGACGGGAACGCATCTCGAAGAATTGCCGCCCCGCGCCCGCGATACCGGACGGCGGGATAGCCGCGACCTTGAAAATTATCTCCTCGTCCGCTCTAAAACCATTAGCGGCATTGGAGGGAAGTTCGACGGCAATCCAATTATCTCCGAGCGTGGCACTGCCAATAGAAGGCGGATTAAAAACAATAGGCGATGAGACGGGAACGGTCCATGCGAGCGATGTCGAAGTCACATGCGCATATCCCACGGAAGGCGAGTCTCCCGTCGCGAAACCGACCGGCTTGGTCCACCCCTGGGGAATCCGCAGCGCAACCGCGCCCCCCGCCGTAATTCCGGAGGCGCCCACGGTATAGGTTACGGTCGTCACAACCACGCCGCAGCCTTCGAGCGTCATCGATGAAAGGACCGCGGTTCCTTCTCCATCATCGGGCGCAAAAAGGAGATTCCCCGAGCGGAAGGTAAATGTAGATTCGGCAATTCCATCAAGGCTCGTAGGATTGGTTGCCCGCACGACCACGAAATATTGGCGGTCCTCGGTAAGCTTCGACTCGTCGAACGGAACTTTCCAAGAAACATTTTTTCCGCGGAACGGATTAACAAGCGCTTCCTGGAAGACCGGGGACAGCGCGGTAAAAGTTGCAGCTCCCCAATCGAAATATTTTTGATCCGTCTTATCTTGAATCGCGATGCGGACCACCGCGATGGCGACAGAATCGGCCGCGAAGCCTATCAACGATCCGCTCAAAGTCCCCACCACGGAGTTCGTTGGAATATCGAAACTCAAGGTTGGACTGGAGGCTGATAGGCCAAAAACCGGGAAGGTCGAACTTTCAACCGGAAGAATGGATGAATTAAGGGTATGGGAAGACGTTATTGTAAACGTCCCGAGACTCGAAAGAATCACATTATCGAAAATCGTCGTTCCCGCAACGAGCTCTTGAGCCGGCGGAAATGTCGAGAGAGGCGCCGTCGTTGAAGATAAGAAAACACCTGCCCCAGTCGTACTGACAAGATTCCAATATTGATCCGTTCCACGCACGGTCAAAGAAAATGCCGCGCCGCCAATTTGAATCGCTCCGATTCCCTGCTTTCCCAAGGTCGACCCCGGGTCGGTCACTTCTCCGGGGAGGATCATTTGAAGTTGACTAAACGCGCCGGCGACGAGCGGAATCGTCGAACCTGTTTGCCCAAGCGCATCAATACTGACGGGGACCGCGACACTGTTGAGAGGTCCCGGCTCCGCCCGGCGCAATACCAGGTCGAAGGTCGTCGTTCCCGAAACGAGCGCCCGGGAACCCGGCTCAACATCAAAAGGATCCGCCGTTAAAAGGGACACGCCAATCGTCGAGGTAGGGACGGAAAAAAATTCATCGGACACGGCTATAACGGTCACGGTAAACGTGGTGCCCGCGATCTGGGTTGACGGCGACCCGGTTTTACCAACCGCTTCGACAAACGTTTCCCCGGGGGCGATCAGCAGAAGATCGGAAATGAAGTTCCAATTTATGTTGTTGCCGGCATCGACGCTCCGGCCGTCATTGACAAAAATAACGGACCCGCTTGAGGCGTCTATATCCGAAATACGGGCAGCCGTCACCGTCGAGTCTCCGACCGCGAAAAATGCAGACAACCCGGCCGCAGTACTCTCAATTACAACCGGACTGGACAAGGAATTTCCGTTAACGACCAAGGTCGAGATCGCGAAAGTCTCGCCATTGGCAAACTGCATCGTCGTGCCCGGCTGCAGCGCCGTCAAGAGATCCGCAAAAAAACTTTTTCGAAACACCCGGGTTCCGCTGGAAATGACGAGGCCGTTAAAACTCTGGATCCGGGAATCGGCATAGGTCTGAATCGTCACGGCATCCGCCCATGAAACGGTGCTCGCTTCGGCGGTGAATAATCCGCCGGTTCCGATCCAATCACCCGATAATTGGAATAACCCATCGGAAGCGCGTAAAGTTCCACTCGTTAATAAAAGATCGTTGCCGATAACAAAGGTCGATCCCGTAGAAACGACAACAACGCCTGTCCCTGAAGTTTCAAAATCATAGAACTGAGCACTCGCCGGTATAGAGGCGACCTGCAGCGCGGCACCGTTTAATCGAACCGTACTGGACCCATTGGAACCAAATTCAAACCCGCCGCTTTCAATCAGAAAATCTCCGCCGATGGAAATCACGGCCCCGGTACTGTTTCTCACAACACCCGCTTCATGGATGAACATGCCGTCGAGTGTGAAGTCGCTGAACCGGAAGGACGCAAGAGGATCTTCAGGGGCAATCCGGATATTTCCAAACGCTCCTGTAGAAAGCGTCAATCCCCGGTCGGTCCCCGAACCGGAAAAAACAAACCACGAATTCGCATCGTGGAGGAACGCCGATCCCGAAGAAAATGACAGATCGGTCGTTCCGCTCAACGTGATTGTGCTCGAGCGTCCGTCAAGCGTCGCGCCATAGCCAACCGTTAAAAACTCCGCAGTTCCGTCGAGGAATAAATTCCCCAAGAGCACGGTGTCTCCAAGGATATCCACACTGGCTCCGAGCGTACTTCCCGCTGCGATAAACAGCGATTGTCCCACCGGCGGTGCCAGCTCGAGTCGATGTCCGGACGGCCCGGTAGAGGTGTATAGCGCACCAAAGGTATCGAGGGTCGCTCCGCCTCCGCGCATGCGAATAGGGCCGGAACTGGCAAAAAGCACCGCCCCGGTTGAAATCGTGAAATTCCGTTCGATATTCAAGGCGGAATCAATACTGATGCCGGCGCTCGAATTTAAGATTGTGAGCGAGTGCAGCGAGATGGGACCGCTGGAAAGATCGAGACTCTGAATCGATAACCCATCCAATGTCACGGTAGAACCATCGATGACAGGCTGGAACCCCCCGCGCCTCAGGAAGTTTCCCCGCACGGATAAGGAAGTGGTGGAAAAATTTAATTTTCCCCGGCGCATCTCAAGCGCTCCCTGCACGACTGTATGCGTGGTCAAACGTACGTTGGACGCATTGGAAGAGATAAGCGAATAAAAAACCGATCCTTGCCGCTGCGTGACCGATTGGCCCAAATTTCCGTCAAAAATAACTACGCTGGTAGATCCGCGAACCGTAATGGTAGCCCCTTCGATCCAATCGCCGCGCACGCGGTGGGTCGAACTTCCCAGATCCAGAATTCCATCGGAAAGCACCATATCCCCGGCAATAATGGTATCGGTAGACAATCGAACCACGGCGTTGCCGACATCGAGCAGAAAATTCCCGAATAAAGAACCGCCGGAAACAATGGTTCGGGTAGCCCCGGATGCGCCGAAGGCCACGGTTCCTCCCGTTCCATCGAACGACCCGTTATTGATCCAATCTCCGCTCGACTTTAGTACTCCTGACAGCGCATTTAACGCTCCCCCCGCATCAATCGTGATTCCCGACGATAATGAAATCGAGAATCCGGTCGGCAGCGACGCCGTCGATCCGTTTGAAATCCGGAGCTGCCCCAATTTTGGAATTTGGAGAATCTGGGGGCCGGACTTATCGAGGACCAACGAATGGGTGGATTCGGTCACCACCGCGACAGCGGAATCCAAAAGCATATCCCCCGAAAGAAACAGGGTCGTCCCGCCGGAAAGGGTTATTGTCGACGGTGCGATGACGCTCAGATTCCCATTAACATCCATCCCCGAATCCAACAACCATTCGCGCCCGCTATTAACACGAATATTGTTGAAGCGGGCTGAACTCAGAACACGAACCGTCTGACTTGAAGACCCGGCGAACGTCATCGTTCCGTTGAGTAAGGAGAATTGACCTCCGGTATGGCTCAAATCGCCCCCCACCGAGAAAGCGACATTGGCGCTGGTTACCGATCCCCCCTGAACCGAGAGATTTCCCGAGATTTTACTGGTAAATGTATTCCAGTTTATCGCGCCCTGATATCCCGGTAGAATTGTCATCGAACCGATGGTTAAATTCGCAAACACCCAGTCGCAATTCTTAGCGGCCGATGTCGATCCAAAAACGACATGCTCTCCCGGTTGGGGTGCAATTCCCCCCGTCCAGTTCAACGAATCGGCACACGATCCCCCACCGGCACCAGTCCATACTTTCGGATCAAGAAAAACCGAACCGTCACCCCCGACCGTCCCTGAAGGAAGTCCCGCAATCCCCGGATTCGTCGATATGCGAATCCCGAGACTTAAACTGCCAGTGGATAAAATCGATATACGTCCCCCCGAAGCTCCCCCTCCTCCAACCCCTGAATTCCCTCCCGGGCCACCCGTTGCGCTCAG
>JBFIEP010000174.1:0-5945 GCA_041603335.1 Elusimicrobiota bacterium
ATTAAATTCCGAGCACTCCCGCGACCATCTCGCGGAGTTTTTTGGGATCGAAAGGTTTCTCAAGGTATGAGGCGACGTTTGGAAGTGTTTCAAACAGGTCGCGCATTTGTCCCTTCGCCGTTAGGACCACGATCGGTACTTTTCGAGCGTGGGCACTTTCGTTTATGTTGCGGCATGTTGTATGGCCATCCATAATCGGCATCATGACATCCATAATGATAAGGTCCGGAAGTTCTATATCCGCATTAGCCGGTTCTATGCCGAGTTTTTCGAGAGCTTGTGCGCCGTTATACGCCTCTTCGACCGTATGCCCTTCTTTTTGAAGGACAAATTTTACAAGCGTAACGACATCACGTTCATCGTCGACGACGAGAATCTTCGGCATGTTCGCAATTCTACCTGTTTGCTCGTGAAAGAGTCAATTTGTTACGCTAAAATCATCAAATCTTACATTTTCAGAATCGGAGCATCCTTGTTATGGCCCTAGAAAAAACCCTCATACTTGTAAAACCGGACGGCGCGAAGTGGCAACTCACCGGATTGGTGTTTGACCGCTTGGAAGCCGCCGGACTTGATCTTTGCGGCGCGAAGGTCGTTTCAGTTACCGAAGAGCACGCCAAAGAGCATTATAAAGATCTTGCAGATAAACCCTTTTTTGCAAATCTCATCAAATACATCCGCGGTGAATTTCACGGGATCCGAAATAATAAGATCCTGGCAGCCGTAGTCCAGGGAGAGGATGCGATTAAGCTCGTCCGCAAGGTTGCGGGCGCGACGAACCCCGAAGAGGCCGAACCGGGCACCATTCGCGGTTCATTTGGCCGCATCACTACGGACGGTCAGTTCGAGAACGTGATTCACGCCTCGGGCAATCCGGAAGACGCTGATCGCGAGATCAAACTGTGGTTCAAACCCGAAGAGATCGTTTAAATCCTCTAACCGCGCTGCTTTTATTGGCGGTCGCCTTGCCGGCGGCCGCCTCTGCAGCGACGGCTAAAAAGAAGCGCGAACTCCGCGGCGAACTCGTCGAGATTAAAACCAAGGACGGGTGGACGTTGTCCGGGCGATATTTCCCGTCCAAGGAAGAAGACACGCTTACCTTTGTGCTGCTGCATGAATCCCATGGTCGAAAGCAGAATTGGTATTGGCTTGCGCGCCAGATGGCCCGGCGCGGTATAGGTTATTTAGCTATCGATTTAAGAGGGCATGGTCTTTCTACCACCGCTCCCGAAGGCGTCGCTTCCACTCATCAAAAATTTCGGATTAAAAAAGGCGACAATCCGTGGGCCCGCATGCGCGAGGATGTTGACGCGAGTGTGCAGTGGCTTGTGGAGCGGGGGGTTCCGATCGAATCAATCGCGTTGGGCGGAGCCGATGTGGGCGGATCAATCGCCCTGCGGTATGCGGCATTGCATGCAGACGTTCCGATGCTTTTTATGTTGTCGCCCGGCATGAGCTACAAGGAAGTTCTTACGGTTAATGCGATGCGTGCCTATCGCGATCGTCCGATTTTGCTCGTTGTCGCTGAAGATGATCGGCGCTCGGCGGCGGAGACCCCGATTCTTTTCGAATTTGCCAAACGTTCCGCCGGCGAAGACAATGCGACGATTTTAAACGCTGAACGGGGACACGGAACCCGGATGCTTTATTACAGCCGCGGCATCATTCCTCAAATTTTGGATTGGATCGATGAGCCCGTGCGTGCCCCGGATCTTAAGGATACAGAAGAGGCGTTTGAGGGTATCTCGGAGACCGGTGATGAGAACAAGGGTTCTGCGGAAAAGCATGACAGCGGCGGACTTCCGAGCGATGCCGATTTGGAAAGAATCGCCGGCGGCGTTGACGACTGACGATGGCTTCCAGCGCGAAGCGGGGGCGCTACAGGAAACTTCCTACCGAACTCGGTAATCCCGCCGCGAAGCGCGTCGATACGAAGAAATCCGCTGAAATAGTACGCCTCATCAATCGTGAGGATGCACGGGTTCCGGGCGCGGTAAAACGTGAATCCGCGAAGATCGCGCGGGCTGTCGATATTATCGTGAAGAGTCTCTCCCATGGGGGGCACCTCCTTTTTGTGGGAGCGGGGACAAGCGGCCGTTTGGCTATCCTCGAGGCGGCAGAGTGCCCGCCAACGTTTGGAACTCCGCCTTCTCTTGTGCAAGCCGTCGTTGCGGGGGGGAAGCAGGCGGTTTTCCGTGCTAAAGAGGGTGCCGAGGACGATGCGAAAGAGGGTGCGGCACAGATACGACGACGGGTAAAGCAAGGAGATGTCGTCGTGGGAATCGCGGCAAGCGGCGTAACGCCATTTGTGCGTGGAGCCCTGGAGGCTGCGAAAAAAAAGAAATGTCCAACGGTCCTTGTTACCTCCAATCCCAAGGGCGGAGCAGGTTTTTCGGATATCGTGATCGCTCCCCGGGTCGGCCCGGAATTTATCGCCGGGTCGACGCGATTGAAATCCGCGACGGCCGCAAAGTTGGTTTTAAACTCGCTGACCGCGGCGTCGTTTATCCGTCTGGGCAAGGTTTATGACCAGTGGATGGTCGATTTGAAGCCGAGCAATGTAAAGCTTAAGATCCGGGCCGAGCGTACGGTGGCGAATCTCGGAATGGTTTCTCCGAAGCGTGCTGAAACATTGCTGCGGGAGTCGGGGCTTCACGTTAAAACCGCCGTTGTCATGGCGCGCCTTGGATTGAATAAGGCCGAGGCCAAGCGCCGCTTACGGGAATGCGAAGGATCTTTGCGAAATGTTTTGGAGAGAAAATTATGAACGGCAAGCTCGTTATTGAAACGGTCGGCAGCATCGCGTTGAAGGGAAATCCTCTTAACGATCCGCGGCTTCGTGAGATTCCTGTCTATCTCCCCCCGGCTTATTTGGATAACCCGACGAAACGTTATCCGGTTATTTATTATCTCGTTGGATTTACCGGGACATCCAATAAGGCTGTGTTCAGCGATCCATGGCGGGAAAATATTATCGAACGTTTCGACCGTCTCATCTCTTCGGGGAAGGCACGTGATGCCGTTCTTGTGATTCCCGATTGCTTTACCCGTTATGGCGGAAGCCAGTATGTGAATTCGGCTGGTACCGGGAATTACGAAGATCACATTGTGAAAGAGTTGGTTGGTTATATTGATGCGAAATACCGAACTGTGGGGAAGGCAGCCGGTCGAGCCGTAATGGGGAAGTCCAGCGGCGGCTTCGGCGCCATGTCCCTTGCGATGCGGCATCCGGATGTCTTCAGTCACGCGGTTAGTCATTCCGGAGATATGTTTTTTGAGATGTGCTACGGCGTCGAATTCCCGCGTTGCGCGACGGCACTGGGAGAATTTGACGGGAGTTTCGTGAAATTTTTGACGCGGTTTGCGTCCTCGCGGGATAAGACCAAGCTTCCCCACGAACTTATCAATATGGCCGGCATGGCTTCGTGTTATTCTCCGAATCGGCGTTCGGACCTTGGATTTGATCTTCCTTTCGATGAGCGGACCGGGGAGCTGAATGCGAAGGTATTTAAGCGCTGGTTGGAATTCGACCCCGTGCGTTTGGCGCCCAAGCGTGCCGCAGCTCTTAAAAAACTTACAACCCTGTTTTTCGATTGCGGCACGAAAGACGAATTCAATCTGCATCTGGGTGCGCGAAAATTTTCAGACACGCTGAAGAAACTAGGCGTTAAGCATACCCATGAAGAGCACGGGTTCGGCCACTTCGACATGGCGGAGCGCTACGATGTCGGCTTTAAACAGCTCTCAGCCGGATTTAAGAAGGCCAAGGTATAGTGCCTAAGCTCGCGCTGGGGCTCATGTCGGGGACGTCCGCCGATGGATTGAGCTTGGCGCTGGTTGAATTCTCAGGATCTAAACCGCGTGTTCGGGCATATGCGACGCGGGCGTATTCAAAAAAACTAAGGGAACGTATTCTAGAAGCTCGAAACCTGCGTGCCCCGGAAATTGCGCGCCTTGATTTCGAACTTGGCCGCTTCTACGCAAAAGAGGCCGTGCGTTTCCTGAAGGGACGCAGTGTTTCTCCCAAGCGGCTTTCTGCGGTGGGGACGCACGGACAGACTGTCGCTCATGCCACCGGCTGGCGCTACGACTACACGCTCCAAATCGGGGAGCCTTCGTATCTGGCCGAAGCACTTGGAGTTCCCGTAGTCTCGGACTTTCGACCGCGGGATATTGCCGCGGGAGGGCTTGGCGCGCCGATAGTTCCGTTTTTCGACGAAGTCGTTTACGGAAAAGGTCCGGCACGCATTCTTCAGAATATCGGCGGCATCGCCAACTGTTCTTTCGTTGGGAAAGGAGTGCCGACCATCGGATTTGATACGGGCCCGGGCAATTGCCTGATCGATTTGGCCGTACGGCGGATGAGCGACGGCGCGCTTGCGTTTGATCGCGGGGGCCGCATCGCGCGCAGTGGGAAGGTCGACGGGGCTTTTGTGCAGACGCTTCTTGCCCGGGATCGTTTTTTTAGAAAGCGCCCTCCCAAGAGTTTGGACCGGACTTCGTTTTCCGAAGCCTTTCTCGCACAGAATTTCCGTCGGGGTACCATGGCCGATGCCGATGTGGTCGCGACGGTGACCAGCTTTACTGCGGCAACCATTGCGAATGCGGTGAAGCGGTTTTTGATCCCCGTGGCGAGTCCCAAAGAGATGATTGTTTCCGGAGGCGGGGCGTTAAACGACACGCTTATGTGGCTGCTTCGGACTGCGCTCTATCCGCTTCAGGTTCGTTCAATTGCCGAAACGGGAATTCCCGTGATGGCCAAAGAACCTGCTGCCATCGCGCTGATGGCGCTGCGCGCGGTTGAACGAAAAACAAATCATTGCCCCCGTGCGACCGGTGCGGCGGGTCCGCGGATTCTCGGGAAAATAACTATTTAATCACTAGCGGTCGCGAGGCCGTAAGTGATGTGATCTCCCGCTGGGAAGACGCGGTGAGCGGCGCGAAGCCGAGTAGTCCGCGGAAGAATCTATGAACCCCAATGTGCGTCCGCCGCGCCGGTGTTTCATTAGTCTACTGCCAAATCTTTAATATTATTGCAGTGTTTCTTGCCGACGGGGATTGAAAGCGGTTGATCCTTGCTGACGTGCCGTCTGTTTTTTGGTCTAATTAGGATAAGTCCCTCCTATTTAATCAATCCCCGGAGAAATATGAAAAAATCGATTTTATTGTTTGCAGGAATTTTATTCGTATTCACATCTGTTTTCGTCGGCATGCCGACCGACACCCTCGCGGCTTCAAAGGCTGCAGCAGTTAAGGCCCGTCGGCAGAAAGCTGCTCAGGAAAAGGAAAAGCAAATCAGGGCCGTTCGAGAATCCCATGAGAATAAGATTGCTCCAGTCTTAGAGCGCCGTTCCCGGCCACCTGAACCTAAAACGAATAAGAATAAAACTCCCAAATTAGGCGCAACTTCAGCCTCAACGGTTTACACGAAGATCGTTGTAAATGTTGATGAGCACGGAGGCGTGAGTTGCAATGGTGTGAGCTGCAAACCTCAGGATTGTGGCTATAACGGCAAGGCGGCATCCTGCGTCATGCTTCTGGAACCGAAAAAAAGTGTCAAATTAAGAGCGAATGGAGGTTGGGACGGAAAAGAAAGTTGGATTTTCGATGAGTGGGGAGGAGATTGCTCGGGTAAAAATACGACTAACGCTTCCTCTAGTGTCTGTACCCTCGACGCGACAAAGGACCGAAAGGTTTCAGTTAAATTTAAGCGGGGAAAATACCATGCCGTTACGATAAAAGGCACGGCTGGCGGCACCATCTACCGACGTGACGAGCCGAATGTCAAATACGTTGAGTGTAAAGGCAAGCGGACCTGCACGGACGAGGTCTTGGCGGGCTCCTCTCTCCAATTTTACACGTCAAGTGAATTCGGGTTCAAGCACACCGGATGGAGCGGCGACTGTAAGGGAACCGGAAGCTCCTGCAGTCTAAAGGCGAATCGC